>NZ_MBEM01000151.1:0-8432 GCF_001954045.1 Mycobacterium sp. SP-6446
GCCCGCCACCTTCGGCCTGAACGGCGGCGCACCACCGGTTCCATGCCGCCATGTTGGCGGTCATCGCCGGAAGCCTCGGCGACAGGCGGCGCTCCCAGAGCAAGCCGAAATTGGGGAACAGGACCGCCTCGTCGAGGCCCGCGGCATCGAGCCAGCGAAGCCGGGCCGCGGGCTGCCAGTAGGAGGCGGGTAGCGCGTCGTCGTACCGATAGGAGGGGGGCTTCCCGGCCCGTTGACGGTTGCGGTGCTCCCCACAGGATGCGGTGTTGCCGGGAAGGTGGACGTCGGCGAGGGCGAGGTGAGCGCCGCGCCAGTCGAGCCAGGTGTAACCGAGTTCGTCGTCCACCAGGCTCAAGGCGTCGTCGCGCGCATCGGGGTCGATATGGTCGGCCCACAGCGACCGACTCTCGTAGAGATGCTGGTCCGAGTCGACGATGCGAGTCACACCGCCAGTTCTTCCACCGCCGCCCTGCCGCGTCAAGGCCGTGGTCGGCAAGCCCGCGCGGCGCCCGGTCGGCGACCATGGCGACTACGCCGGGTCTGGGGCGTCCCATCGGACGACGGCCGACGTCCAGTGCGTGATCCGCTCTTCCTGGTCGTTGCGGTGCAGATGGCGCGGCGGTTGAGCGAACGTCGAGTAGGGCTGACAGCGGACGACGACTCGGTCCTCGTTGGCGGCCATTTCCTCGACGTACGGGCGGGCTTCTTCGCCCAGCGACTGGCCCGACATGCGTGCGGCGACCGCCATCATCACGTCGACCACGAGGTCGCGGTCACGCTCGACCGTCGCGTCGGCGTACACCTGCAGGTAGGCGAAAGGCCAGCGCTCGTCCAGCACGCAGAGGCTTACTTTTCCGTCGCGTTCGACAATGCGCGCCTTGCCGCGTCCCGCCATCGTCGAGATGAGCAGTTCGTCGTCGTCGGTCGGTATGTAGTACACGATCGACATGGCCGGACCGTCGTGCCGGCGCCGGTATCCGAAGACGCAGGTGCGGTGGGTGCGCACGAACGTACGCCGCTCCGACGGGAGCATGTCTCGGTCTGTGGGAGCCACAAAGGGCTCCGTGGCGAGTGGAAGCAACATCGCAAGATCTCCGTGTCGTGGTTGAAGCTGACCATCCAAGTCAATAATGGATACAGTGTTGCCGTTATTGCGTCCTGTTGTCAAGACCCGCCATACTGGCCCCGTGACGACCACACAGCGGCGGGACGAAGCGCCTCGACCCTCTCGTGGACGTCCCCCGCTTCCCCTCGATCGGATCATCGATACGGCGCTGCAAATCGTCGACGAAGACGGCGCCGACGCATTGTCCATGCGGACGTTGGCACAGCGACTCAATTCCGGGACCGCGACGCTGTACCGGCACTTCGCCAACCGGTCGGATTTGGTGGCTCAGGTCATCGACCGGGTGTTCGGCGAGGCCGAATACGACACCGTTGATTCCGAGTCATGGCAGGAGATGTGTAAGTCGTTCGCGCGCAAGACATTTGAGGTCTTGCGACGCCACCCGAACGTCGCCCCGCTACTCATCGAGCGGATACCGATCGGACGAAATGCGATGGCTGGCCGCGAAAAAATCATCGCTCTGCTACTAGACAGCGGATTCCCGCCAGACCTCGCGGCACGGTCCTACGCCACCGTGGCCCGCCACGTCCTGGGCTTCGCCATCCAACTGACCGGACACAGCACCGCCGCCGAAATGCACGACGCAATGGCATCGGACCGGTTCCGTGGCGTAAACCCAGTCGAATTTCCCGCCACCATTCGAGTCGCCGACCACCTGCCGGTTCCGTTGGCCGAGGAGTTTGAGTTCGGACTCGAGCTCATCATCAACGGGCTGACCCAGCTCCTGGCCTAGGTGTATCGGGATACACCTAAGCCCACTCCTCGTCGATGAGTCGCCGCCAGTGTTCGTTGATGTGGTCGGACTGACGCTCGAGCGGGGGTTCGGGCAAATCGGCGGCGTGTACGGGATCGGCGCCGAGGAATCGCAAGACTCGCGCAATCTCACCGCGATAGTTCTCGTCGAGATCTTCATAGCGGACCGTCAGAACCTTATGGCCCCGAGTGTTGAAGTAGTTGGTCCAAGCCGCTTGTTCGGCGTCGAGGGTCCGTTCCATCTCGATGATCTGCTCGTACGTCGGTGCCACGCCGGTGAGATCGGCCGCCGGCTGGCCGGGCGTGGGGCGGTCCAGGTAGAGCCCCCACGGACGCACTCTCCCCGACGAGCGGGAAGAACGGAACCACTCGCCGGTCGCTTCGGCACGAAACAGCGATATGGCCTGCGCGCGCCGGTCAGCACGGACGATATTGACGAAAGCTGCTGCCGGAAAAAGCATCTCGAGAACGGCCCCCGGATCGCCACGAAAACCCAGTGCTTGCGCGAGCGAAACGACATGCCGCCAATGAATTTTGATACCCCGAATACCGTTCTCCGTCGCCGCGAACGCCATGACCTTCGCCAGATATTCGGTCCACGAGCAATTCGCCGGCAGTTTCAAGTCCTCCCTATAGGACCCGATGTGGTCGGGCGTGAAGTACTCTTCGGGCCGCCCGGCAACTCCAGTCGCAACGAGGCCACCGGCCAGGAGCGAACTACCCGAACGAGGCGTGGAGGCAATGACGTACGTTTCGTGACCCATGTGTCGAGGATCGTGCCACATGGGCAGGTCTCTGGGTGGAGCTAAGGGGACTCGAACCCCTGACCCCCACACTGCCAGTGTGGTGCGCTACCAGCTGCGCCATAGCCCCGAGAAGTTGTGCCCATCGAAGCTACACCACTGGGAACATGCGTTCAAAGTCGCAGTTCAGGGCCCTATCCGATGACCTGGTTCACCACCTCGCGGGCAGTCTTCTGCACCTCGGCCAGATGCTCGGGGCCGTTGAACGATTCCGCATAGATCTTGTAGACGTCCTCTGTGCCCGACGGCCGCGCGGCAAACCACGCGTTGGCCGTCGTCACCTTCAGCCCACCCAGCGGCGCGCCGTTTCCGGGCGCGGCGGTGAGCTTGGCGGTTATCGGCTCACCGGCCAGGTCGCACGCGGTGACCTCGTCGGGCGACAGCTTGGCCAGCCGCGCCTTCTGGTCGCGGTCGGCGGGCGCGTCGACGCGCGCGTAGGACGGTGTCCCGTACTCGACGGTCAGCTCCTCGTAGCGCTGGGAGGGACTCGAGCCGGTGACGGCCAGGATCTCGGAAGCCAGCAGCGCCAGGATGATGCCGTCCTTGTCGGTGGTCCACACCGTTCCGTCGCGGCGCAGGAACGACGCCCCCGCCGACTCCTCGCCGCCGAAGCCGATCGTGCCGCCGATCAGGCCGTCGACGAACCACTTGAACCCGACCGGCACCTCGACGAGCTTGCGGCCGAGGCCGGCGACCACGCGGTCGATGATCGACGAACTGACCACGGTCTTGCCGACCGCGATGCCCTCCGGCCAGGACGGCCGATGGGTATAGAGGTAGTCGATGGCGACCGCGAGGTAGTGATTCGGATTCAGCAGCCCCGCGTCGGGCGTCACGATGCCATGGCGGTCGGAGTCGGCGTCGTTGCCGGTCGCGATCTGATAGCGGTCCCGGTTCGCGATCAGCGATGCCATCGCGTCCGGAGAGCTGCAGTCCATCCGGATCTTGCCGTCGTGGTCGAGCGTCATGAACCGCCACGTCGCGTCGACCAACGGGTTGACCACCGTCAGCTCGAGCCCGTGCCGCTCCGCTATTGCGCCCCAATAATCCACGCTCGCCCCGCCGAGCGGGTCGGCGCCGATCCGCACCCCGGCCGCGCGAATCGCATCGACGTCGACCACATTGGGCAGGTCCTCGACATACGTGGCCATATAGTCGTAGCGCTGGGCGGCGGGCAGCGCCCGGGCCAGCGGCACCCGCTTGACGCCCGATCCAGAGCGCAGAATTTCGTTGGCGCGCTTGGCTATTGCGTTGGTCGCATCGGTGTCGGCCGGTCCCCCGTTCGGTGGGTTGTACTTGAAGCCTCCGTCGGACGGCGGGTTGTGCGACGGCGTCACGACGATGCCGTCGGCCAGCGTGTCGGTGCGGTCGCGGTTATACGTCAGGATCGCGTGGCTAACCGCCGGCGTGGGCGTGTACCGGTCGGCCGCGTCGATCATGGCGACGACGTCATTGGCCGCGAGCACCTCGAGCGCCGACACCCAGGCCGGCTCCGAGAGGCCATGCGTGTCACGGCCGATGAACAACGGCCCGGTAGTCCCCTGCGCCGCGCGGTACTCGACGATGGCCTGGGTGATCGCCAAAATGTGGGCTTCGTTGAAGGCCCCGTTCAACGAGGAGCCGCGGTGACCCGACGTGCCGAACGCCACCTGCTGAGCGACGTCGTCGGGATCGGGTTCGATCGCGTAATACGACGTCACCAGATGGGGCAGATCGACGAGGTCTTCGGGTCGGGCCGGCTGGCCGGCGCGCGGGTTGGCCACCATGACGCCAATTCTGCCGATGTCCTGCCTAGGCTGCTTAGGTGCCTCGTCACGACTATCGCGAGTTGGCCGCGGTTTTCGCCGGCGGTGCGCTGGGCGCCCTGGCCCGGGCCGCACTGAGCACCCTGACAGTCGACGACCCCGCGAGCTGGCCGTGGCCGACGTTCACGGTCAACATCGTCGGGGCCTTTCTGGTGGGTTACTTCACGACCCGACTGCTGGAGCGGCTGCCGCTGTCGAGTTACCGGCGGCCGCTCCTCGGCACCGGATTGTGCGGCGGTTTGACCACTTTCTCGACGATGCAGGTCGAAACGCTGAAGATGATCGAACACCGCCATTGGGGCCTCGCCGTCGGCTACACCGTCGCCAGCATCGTGCTGGGCTTGCTGGCGGTGCACCTGGCCACGGTGTTGGTTCGCCGGGTTCGGGTGCGCGGATGACGGGCGGCGCGGCTGTCCTGGTGTGGGCCGGCGTCGTGCTCGTCGGCGGCGTCGGCTCGGTGCTGCGTTTCGTAGTCGATCGCGCGGTGGCTCGGCGCGTTGCGCAGCCGTTTCCGTTCGGCACGCTCGCGGTCAACGTCAGCGGTGCGGCGTTACTCGGGCTGCTCGGCGGGCTGGCGCTGAGCAAGGATGCGGCCCTGCTGGTCGACACGGCGTTCGTCGGCGCCTACACGACCTTCTCCACGTGGATGCTGGAAACGCAGCGGCTCGGCGAGGAGCGCCAGACCTGGGCGGCGATCGCCAACATCGTCGTCAGCGTCGTGCTGGGCATGGCCGCGGCGCTGCTCGGACAATGGATTGCGGACCGGATATGAACCAGCCCTGCCTGAAGTTGACCGCGTACTTTGGCGAGCGTCAACGCGCCGTCGGCACGAGCGGGCGGTTTCTGGCCGACGAGATGCTGGACTTGTTCGGCACCAGCGACGTCGCGACCAGTGTGATGTTGCGCGGTATCGCCAGCTTCGGGCCGAGCCGCGAGCTGCGCAATGACGTATCGCTGAGTCTGTCCGAGGATCCTGCGGTGGCGATCGCCGCGGTCGACGTCGAGCCGAAGATCCGCTCCCTGGTCGACGACGTCGGGGCGATGACGGGCCGCGGGCTGGTGACCCTCGAGCGCGCGCGGCTGGTGACGCGCCAGCTGGGCTCCGATGCGCTTGCGGACTTCGACACCCACAACGGGGATGCCGCCAAACTCACCGTGTACGTCGGCCGCCAAGAACGCATCGCCGGCAGACGGGCGCACCACGCGATATGCGACCTGCTCTACCGGCACGGATTTGCGGGTGCCATCGTGCTTCTCGGTGTCGACGGGACGGCGCACGGCGAGCGCTACCGCGCTCACTTCTTCGGGCGCAACGTCAACGTTCCGGTCATGATCATCGCCGTCGGGTCGACGGCGCAAGTCGCAGCCGCCGCAACCGAACTGGCTACCGCGACGCCCAACCCGATACTGACCGTCGAGCGGGTGCGACTGTGCAAACGCGACGGTGAGCTGTTCGCCCGGCCCCAGGACCTGCCGGCAACCGACGACCAGGGACGCACCCTGTGGCAGAAGCTGATGGTATACACGGCCGAGGGAACCATCCAGGATGGGCTGCCGATCCATCGGGCGCTAGTGCAGCGACTGCTGCATTCGGAAACGGCCCGGGGGGCGACGGTGCTGCGCGGTATCTGGGGATTCCATGGGGACCATAAACCCCACGGGGACAAGCTATTCCAGCTGGCACGGCGGGTTCCGGTGACCACGATCATCGTCGACACGCCGCAGTCGATCGCGCGCAGCTTCGATATCGTCGACGAGGTGACGAGCCGGCACGGGCTGGTGACGAGTGAGATGGTTCCGGCCGCACTGTCGCTGGACGAGACCCAGCGGCTCGGTGACATCACGCTGGCACGCCACGACTACTGATTACGCCTCTCGCGGCCGGGGGACATCCTCGGGCGTGCGGACCAACGCGTACAGGGCCATCCGCCGGTTCGACATGTCGTGTTCGCCCAAAAACACGCAACCGCCACGCTCACAAAACTTGCGCGCCAAGACATTACGGTGATCCGGGTCGAACATCACCCGGCGGCATCGCGGGTCGAGGTCGAGCATGCTCGCCAGCAGGTGCGGCAGCAAGAAGCTCACATGTCCCTGTTGTAGGTAGTCCAAATCGGCGACCGCGACGTGCAGGCCTAGATCGTAGGGATCGTACTCGTATCGGGCAGCAATGGAATCCTTTGCCGCCCGGTATAATTCGACGTATCCGCGGTCTGCCCCATCATGGCTGGCGACGAACGGGCGAGAAAACGTGCTGTCTAGTTGCGCACGCAGGTAACGATGCCAGCGCTCCGCTGGCCAGGCGTACTCCCACGACTCGGCCAGGTGCGGCATGTTCATCCACGTCGAGATCATCTCGGCGTCGGCGTCCGGGTCGGCGAGGCGCAAACCGTATGGCGCGGGCAATTCCGGTATGGGCGGCGGCGGGACGGCGCGCACCTCGTCCGGGATATCGGTCAGCTCCCGCCGCAGGATGGGTTCGGCTTCAGTCATGTCAACCGGGGAGCCTACCCATCCACCGATCGGCCAGCGCCGAAACCCAGTCGGCGGCCACCCCGGGACGGTCGGGTGGCGCCTCGACCAGTACCAACTCGTCAACGCCCAACTCCACCAGCGCATCGATATCGCGAACGCTGGGCTCACTCAACGCCACGGCCAGCCTCAGTTCGGAGCGGTCGCGCCCGGCCTCGCCGCATAGCCGCCGCAGCTTTCCGATCCGTTCACGCACCGCCTCGACGCCGGCGAGGTTGAAGCCGTACCAGCCATCCGCCCATGCCGCAACGCGCCGCAGTGCCGCATCGCTGTTGCCCCCGACCACGATCGGGATACGGCGATCGCGGGCTGGCTTGGGGTTGACGCGAATCGAATCGAAGCCGACGAACGTCCCGTCGAACGAGGCGACGTCGTCGCGCCACAACGTGCGCATGGCGGCGACGTATTCGGCCGTGCGAGCCGCGCGATGTTCGAAAGGCACTCGGAGCGCAGTGAATTCCTCCCTGGACCATCCGACTCCTACCCCGAGTGTCAGTCGCCCGCCGCTCAACCGGTCCAAGCTCGCGGCCTGTTTGGCCACCACGACCGGATTGTGTTCGGGCAGCAGCAACACACCCGTCGCGACGCCGATCCGCGATGAGGCGGCGGCGACGAAACTCAGTGCGATCATTGGGTCGAGCCAATCCGCTTGTGCCGGAACACCGATGACGCCGTCCTCGGAATACGGATAGCGTGACTCCGACCGGTCCACCATGACGACGTGTTCGCCGGCCCACAAAGTGGCGAAGCCGCACCTGTCGGCGGCCGAGGCGACGGCATCGATCACCGCACGGTCGGCGCCGGTGCCGATTCCCAGCGCGTGCAATCCCAGCCGCATCGCGCGACCGTCTCAGCGGCTTTTCAGGAGCTTGGCCAGGACGGCCGCCTGGCTGATGTCGACGTCCCGGGTGGCGGTGACGAGGGTGACGGCGCCGCGTTTGGTCAGCTTGCGCAGTTCCTTCAGCGCGGGGCTGTCGCGCAGTTCCGCCGTGTAGCGCGACGCGAATTCGTCGAACCGTTCCGGCTTGTGCTGGTACCACTCACGCAGTTCTTTCGACGGCGCGACGTCCTTGCACCAGGTTCCCACCCGGGGGTCGTCCTTGCGGACTCCCCGCGGCCAGATCCGATCGACCAGGACGCGCTGGCCGTCGTCGGCGCCCGCGGCGTCGTAGACCCGGGCCACCCGGATGCGTTTTCCGGCGCTCACCCGGTCAGGGTAGCGCTGTCGGTGGCGGCTGCTACTCTCGAACGTATGTTCGATACATTAGCGGCGCTCGATTCGGCGGCCGACGAGTCGGCGCTGATCGAGTACATCGCCGAACTCGAGAGAGCCAAATCCGCGGCGGCGGGCCATGTGGTGATGCTGAGGACTCGATGACGCCGGGCCTGGCTGTCTGCGAATTGGCATACGCA
>NZ_MBEM01000152.1:0-11889 GCF_001954045.1 Mycobacterium sp. SP-6446
CGGCGCCCCCCCCCCCCCCCCCCCCCCCCCCCCCCCCCCCCCCCCCCCCCCCCCCCCCCGCGACGGGGGGCCGCCCGGACCGCCCTTCGACGGTGGGCCGCTTGCGCTCGTCGGGCAGGTCGATCTCGCCCAGCCCGATGCGGTTCTGCAGGTGTCGGGCCCAGCGCGGAGCCCACCAGCAGTCGTCGCCGAGCAGCTTCATCACCGACGGCACCAGGAACATCCGCACCACCGTCGCGTCCAGCAGCAGCGCCGCCGCCAAGCCGAACGCCAGGTACTTCATCATCACCAGGTCGGAGAACATGAACGACCCAGCGACGACGGCCAGCACCAGCGCGGCGGCCGTGATCAAACGTCCGGTGGTCGCGGTGCCGATCCGGATCGCCTCCGCGGTCGACATGCCGCGTTCCCGCGCCTCGACCATTCGGGAAACCAGGAACACCTCGTAGTCGGTGGCCAGGCCGAACCCGACCGCGACGACCAGCGCGATCAGCACCACCATCAGCGGCGTCGGCGTGAAGTTCAGCCACGTCGAGAAATGCCCGTCGACGAAGATCCAGGTCAGGATGCCCAGCGTGGACCCGAGCGTCAGCGCGCTCATCACCACCGCCTTGATCGGCAGCACCACCGACCCGAACGCCAGGAACATCAACAACGTTGTGGCGCCGAGCAATAGGACGAGCATCAGCGGCGCCTTGCTGAACAGACTGTGGATGCTGTCCTGCTCCAGCGCCGGCGTGCCGCCGACCAGAAGGGTGAGGCCCTTTGGCGGCGATATCGCCCGCAGTTCGCTGATCTTCTTGGCGGCGTCATTGCGATTGGACAGGCCGTTCTGGATCACGCGGACCGAGCCGTCCTTGGGCTGCGCTGCCCCGTTCGGGCCGCTGACGCAGGGGTTGCCGGCGATGGTGGGGCACGGTCGCTCTTGCCAGGTTTTGTCGGTAAACCCGGTAATCGAGGAAATCCTGTTGCGGATGTCGGCAACCTGCTGGTCGGTGACCTTGCTGCCGTTGTCGCTCTTGATCACCATCGTCAGTTGTTCGGTGCGGTATCCCGGAAAGAGCTTGTCGAAGTGCTCCTGCGCCAGGCGGACGGAATTGTTTGGCGGCAGGTACTTCTCGCTCATGCCGCCGAACGAGAGGTTGCCGAGCGGAATGACGAGCAGGATCATGCCGACGGCGATCGGGATGGCGAACGCCAGCGGCCGCTTCATCACGAAGTTGACGAGCTTGCCCCAGAATCCGGCCTCGACCTCTTCGCGGGTCTTGGTCTTCTGCAGCCGGTCGGCGAGCCAGTTGAGGTAGGCGCGCGAGTACTTCCAGTTGCGCAGGAACGGCACCCGGAACGCGGTCCGCACGCCCAGCGCATCGACGTGACGGCCGAGGATCCCCAGGCACGCCGGCAGCAACGTGATCGAGAGCAGCGCCGCAAGCCCCACCGCGGCGAAGATCGCATAGACCAGCGAATGCACGAAGCCCTGCGGCAATACCAGCAGGCTGGCGCTCGACGCGATGATCAGCGCCGCGGAGAACGTCACGGTGCGACCGGCCGTCATGACCGTGCGACGCACGGCGGCGTCGGTGTCGTAGCCCTCGGCGATCTCCTCCCGGAATCGGCTCACCACGAAAAGCCCGTAGTCGATGGCGATACCGAAACCGATCAGCGAGATCACCGGCTGGGCGAAGAAGTGCACCGGGCCGAAGATGGCGACGAACCGCAGGATGCCCAGCGCGCCCGCAATGCTCAGACCGCCCACCATCACCGGCAGGCCGGCGGCGACGGCGCCGCCGAACACCAGGAACAGCACCACCGTCACTATCGGTAGCCCGATGTATTCGAGAGCCTCTTGGTCGCTGGCGATGGTGCCGGTCAGGGCGTTGGCTATCGGCTCCAAGCCGGCGAGCTGAACCGTGCCGCCGTCGAGCTTCTGCAGGTCGGGCGCGATGGCCTTGTAGTTGTTGAGGATGCTGTCGTCGTCGTCGCCCTTCAGCGGGATGGAAACGAACGTGTGCTTCCTATCCTCGGTGGCCATCCCCTTGATCAGCGAGCTCGGGCTGTCTGGCGCCGCCAGCCAGCCGGCCCAGCCGACGACCTGATCGGGATGGTCGTTCTTGAACTTGTTGAGCTCGCCGACGATTCTGTCCCGCCAGGCCGGGTCGTCGACCGATCCCCCGTTGGGGGCGGTGAAAGTGGCCACCACGTGGCTGGTGCGGTCGCGGCCGTAGGTCTTGTCGCCCAGTACCGACGCCTTCACCGATTGGCTGCCCTCGTCGTAGAAGCCGCTCTGTGTGACATGCTTGCCCAGGCTCATCCCGAACAGGCCGCCGAGCAGGCAAAGAGCCACCGTGACTCCGATGACGATGTACCGGTAGCGGTACACGGTTCGACCCCACCAGGCGAACACGTAAGCTCCTTACTGGATCTCTACGGACCCGCGCATTGGGTTCCCAGTCTCACACACGCGTGGTCAATAGGGCGGACAGCGGCCGGAAGGGCTGCAGCCACGCTCCATGGTCAGGCAGCGAATCTAGGCCGATTCGCGGCAACGGCTCCCGGAAAACACCCGCAATGTCTTCCAGGTCGACGAAGTCCAAGGTATCCGACGCTAACGCCCAACTCGCGTGTTCACGAAATCCGATCACCTGGACGCCAACCCCGCTGCGCGCGATTTCTTCCAGCGGTTGACGGAACGCCTGGCCGTCGGCCGAAGCCACCACCAGCGCCGCGAGGCCTTCTTGGCGCCGCTGTTCGATGTGCGCGAGCATGTCGCGGTCGACGTCGCTGTCCTCGTCGATCTTCGGCTTGGCAAAGACCGCGAAGCCCACGTTACGCAGCGCGTCCACCCACGGCCGAACGACGTCGGCGCTGCCCGGGGCGATATTGGTGAAAACGGTGGCCTCCGGTTCGACCACGACGCCCGGTCGGCCGGCGCTGACCTCCGCGGTGCGGGCCAGCAGCCAGCGACCGAGCGCGTCGAAGCGTGGACGTTCGAGGGCGGTCGGGCGCCGCCCCAGGATGGACCCGAGGCCCATGTCGAGGTTGGGGGCGTCCCACACCAGCAGGACGCGCCTGGCGGGTGCTTCGAAACTGCCCAGACCACCACCGGAGAGGACCGCCGGTGATTCGAGCGGTTCGGGTACTGCTGCGGTCTGTTCGGTCAGGCTCATGCTCATCGCCTCTATCGTCGAAGCCAGATCAACTCGGTCACGGCGCTGCCCGCTTCTCGAGCTTTCGTCTCGTATTTAGTGGTGGGCCGGACGATCGAGACCGGCAGTCGGCTGCCGGGCTCGACACGGCACAGCCGGGGTTCGGCGTCACCGGCCTGGGCGATCTGCTCGGCGTACCCGGGGTGGTCCGTCGCGGCGTGCAGGACACCACCAGGGAGTAGCCGGTCAGCGATCAGGCCAATCGTGCTCGGTTGCAGGAACCGGCGTTTGTGGTGGCGCGCCTTGGGCCAGGGATCGGGGAAGAAGACGCGGACTCCGCTGAGCGACGCCGGCGCAACTAGATAGTGCAGGACATCGACCGCATTGCCCCGGATCAACCGGATGTTGCCGATACCGTCGCGGTCGATGGCGGACAGCAGCTGCGCCAGCCCCCGGCGGTAGACCTCCACCGCGATCACGTCGACGCCGGGCTCGTCCTTGGCCATCGCCAGCGTGGATGTGCCGCTGCCACAGCCGATTTCGAGCACCAACGGCGCCTCGCGGCCAAACCACGCGCGGGTGTCCAGCGGTTCGGTCCGCTCGGGTATCTCCGACATGCCCAGCTGCGGCCACAGCCGTTCCCAGGTCTGGCGCTGGGCGTCGGACAGGGCGGAGCGCCGGGAACGAAAACTCGACGCCGGAAGGTAGCCGTGCTGCGGATTGTCCGAATCGCGGGGCTCCGGTGCTGGGGTCACGTCCTGGCCAACCTCTAGTCCGGTCGTCGCCTCCACCCGTGTGTCGGGACATGTCCCCACCCCGGGTTGCGCATGCATTTGTCCATGGTGGCCCATGAACGCCCGATGTAGCCGCCCCAGGTCCAGATTGATACCCAACAGTTGCCTTCGACTGGTAACACCAAGGTGGCTCGCATCTCGATGGCGCAGGTGCCACCATTCGGTGGGACCCGATCCGCCACCGGGCAAAATGGGCTGGCCGGTGGATCGGCCAACGATCGACCGGGAGAGGGACAGGGGCACCAGATTTTCGTCGATGAGCTGACGCGATTCGCCGCCGAGCACGCTGACGCGCGCGTGACGGCCATCGCCGAACGAGCCGCCGCGCCGCTGCGCGTGGCGGTCCGCGGGCGCCGGGGCGTGGGGCGCGGCACGGTCGCGCGGGCCCTGGACCGCGCCGGGTGTGCGGCGGGGATCGCGGTGGCCCCGCCGGAGTGCGCCGGTGATCGCGACGTCGACGTCGTCGTCTACGTCACCGCCGAGGTGATCAAGCCGGAGGACGCCGACGCGATCGGCGCCGCGCAGCGCCCGGTGCTGGCGGTGCTGAACAAAGCCGATCTGGCCGGCGCGCTGTCCGGCCGCGGCGGCGACAATCCGATCGCGGCCGCGCGCGAACGCTGCGCGAAACTCGCGGCGCTCGCTGGCGTCCCGGTCGAGCCGATGATCGGCCTGCTTGCCGTCGCCGCGCTGGACGACCTCGATGCCACGGTGTGGGCCGCGCTGCGGGACCTGGCCGCGCATCCCGGCGGTGCTGCGTCCCTCGACGGGTCGTTCGACGGATTCCTGGCCGCCGACAACCCGGTGCCCGTCGCCGCCCGGCGGCACCTGCTGGACGTGCTGGATCTGTTCGGGACGGCCCTGGGGATCGCGGCGGTCCGCCAGGGCCGCCCACCGGCGCAGGTGCGCACGCTGCTGCGCCGCACCAGCCGGCTCGACGCCGTCCTGACCAAGCTGTCGGCCCTCGGCGCCGAGGCGCGCTACCGGCGGCTGCTCGACGCCGTCGCGGAATTGGAGGCCCTGGCCGTCCGCCACAACGAGATCGGCGAGCGGATCGGCGGATTCCTTCGCCGCGACGACACGGTGATCGCCCGGATGGCCGCCGCGGTCGAGCTGGCCGCGGCGGCCGGGCTGCGGGTCGGCCCCGTATCGGCCGACGCCGATCCGGCCACGCACCTGCCGCGGGCGGCCCGCTGGCAGCGCTACAGCCGCGGACCGGTGAGCGATCTGCACCGCGCCTGCGGGGCGGACATCGCCAGGGGATCGCTGCGGCTGTGGTCGCAGACCTGCGGCTCACTTCCCGCCGGGGAGCCATGGTGAGCGGCGAGGATCGCGACGACCCGGCCGCCCGGGTGGACGCACTGGTGGCGGCGATCGGCCCCCGGCTGGATGCGCCCGCCGTCAACCGGCTCGACGTCGTGCTGGTGACCGGCCCGTGGATGTCCGGGGTGACCGGGGTGGTCGCGGCGCTGCGGGAACGGCTGCCGCAGCACAAGTTCGTCGAGTCGACGGATCTGGGACCAGGCGATGCGCCGGCCGCGGTGGTGTTCGTGGTGTCGGCGGCCGCGCCGTTGACCGAATCCGACTGTGTGCTGCTGGACGGCGCCGCCGAGCACACCGACGCGGTGATCGGCGTGGTGTCCAAGATCGACGTGCACCTCAATTGGCGCGACACGCTGAAGACCAACCGCGAGACGTTGGCCGCGCACGCACCGCGCTATGCCCAGGTGCCGTGGGTGGGCGCGGCCGCGGCCCCCGACCTCGGTGAGCCGGCCGTCGACGAGCTGGTGGACACCATCTCGGCTCAGCTCGCCGATTCCGATATCGCTCGGCGAAACAGGTTGCGGGCGTGGGAATCTCGGCTTCAGACACTGCGGCAGCGTGTCGAACGCGACGCCGAGGGCGCCGGTCGGCGGGTGCGGGTCGAGGCGTTGCGCGAAGAGCGCGGCGCGGCCCTGCGCGAGCGGCGCCAGGCGAAATCCGAGCGGACCATCACCCTGCGCGGCCAGATCCAGCAGGCGCGGGTCGAGTTGTCCTACTTTGCGCGCAACCGCTGCTCGGCGCTCCGCGGCGAACTGCAGGAGGACGTCGGCGGTCTGTCGCGGCGCAAGATTCCCGAGTTCGAGGCGCACACCCGCGAGCGGCTGGACGAGATAGTCACCGAGGTGAGCGAGCACACCACCACACACCTGGCCGGCATCGCGACCGAGATGGCGGTGCCGGTCGCTCTGCCGGCCGTCGAGAAGCTGCCGGCGGTCGACGTCGGCCCCCCACACCTGAAATCACGGCGGCAGGAAACCTGGCTGATGATGCTGCTGGGTGCCGGGTTCGGGCTGGGTGTCGCGCTGACGCTGAGCCGGCTGGTCGCCGGTTTGGCCCACGGCCTGAACCCCCTGGCCCAGATCGCCGGGGCCGCGGCATGCGTGGCGATCGGCCTGGCCGTCACCTTCCTGGTGGTCAATCTCCGCGGACTGCTGCACGACCGCGCCTTGCTGGACCGTTGGGCGGGCGACGCGACGTCGTCGCTGCGTTCGGCCGTCGAGGAGTTTGTCGCCACCCGGGTGCTGGTCGCCGAGTCGGTGCTGAGCACGGCGCTCCTCGCCCGCGAGGAGGCGGAGAACTCGCGGGTGTCCGAGCACGTCAGCGCCATCGACAGCGAACTGCGTGAACACGCCATCGCGGCGGCGCGGGCCGCGGCGGTGCGCGATCGGGAGATGCCGACGATCGCCTCCGCGCTCGAGGCCGTCCGTGCAGAGCTGGGAGAACCGGGTATACCCCATTCCGAGCAGGAACCGGAGAACGAACCGGAGAACGCGGCCGAACCCGCGGGCGGGGACGGCAGCGACGAACCGGTGTCGACGGACGAGGACGGCGACGTTTCGTGACGGCCGGTTTCTGAATCGTTGTTGTGAGGAGGCTTATACCCGCCCGGACCATCCCCAGCAAGGTGATCACGATAACCTGTAGTTAACGCATCACCATGTCAACAGTTGTGTGGGCGAACGCATACGCACGACGAACGCCAGGAACGCAGACGAAGAATTCAGGAGAGTTCGATGACCTCAGCGACCATTCCGGGTCTGGACAACCCGCCCACCGAGCACCAGGGGCTGCTGTCGTGGGTGGAGGAGGTCGCCGAGCTCACCCAGCCGGACCGGGTGCTATTCGCTGACGGCTCCGACGAAGAGTGGCAGCGGCTGACCGAGCAGCTCGTCGAGGCGGGCACGTTCAAGCGCCTGAACCCCGAGAAGTACCCCAATTCCTTCCTGGCGCTGTCCGATCCGTCCGACGTCGCGCGCGTGGAATCGCGGACCTTCATCTGTTCCGAGCGGGAGAGCGACGCGGGCCCGACCAACAACTGGATGGACCCGGCGAAGATGCGCTCCACCCTGAAGGATCTGTACCGGGGCTGCATGCGCGGCCGCACCATGTATGTGGTGCCGTTCTGCATGGGCCCGCTCGGTGCCGACGACCCCAAGCTGGGCGTGGAGATCACCGACTCCGAATACGTCGTCGTCTCGATGAAGGTGATGACCCGGATGGGCAAGGCCGCCCTGGAGAAGATGGGCAACGACGGGTTCTTCGTCAAGGCGCTGCACTCCGTGGGCGCCCCGCTGGAGCCGGGCCAAAAGGACGTGCCGTGGCCCTGCAACGACACCAAATACATCACCCACTTCCCGGAGACCCGCGAGATCATGAGCTACGGCTCCGGCTACGGCGGCAACGCCCTGCTGGGCAAGAAGTGCTATTCGCTGCGCATCGCGTCGGCGATGGCCCACGACGAGGGCTGGCTCGCCGAGCACATGCTGATCCTCAAGCTGATCTCCCCGGAGAACAAGGCCTACTACTTCGCCGCGGCGTTCCCGTCGGCCTGCGGAAAGACCAACCTCGCCATGCTGCAGCCGACCATCCCGGGCTGGCGCGCCGAAACGCTCGGCGACGACATCGCCTGGCTGCGATTCGGCAAGGACGGCCGGCTGTACGCGGTCAACCCCGAGTTCGGTTTCTTCGGGGTCGCTCCGGGCACCAACTGGAAGTCCAACCCCAACGCCATGCGCACCATCGCCGCGGGCAACACCGTCTTCACCAACGTCGCGCTGACCGACGACGACGAGGTGTGGTGGGAAGGTCTGGAGGGCGAGCCGGATCACCTGATCGACTGGAAGGGTCAGGACTGGATCATTCGCGAGACAGAAACCAAAGCGGCCCACCCGAATTCGCGTTACTGCACGCCGATGTCGCAGTGCCCGATCCTGGCGCCGGAGTGGGACGACCCGCAGGGTGTGCCGATCTCGGGCATCCTGTTCGGCGCGCGCCGCAAGACCACGGTGCCCCTGGTGACCCAGGCCCGCGACTGGCAGCACGGCGTGTTCATGGGAGCCACCATGGGCAGCGAGCAGACCGCCGCCGCCGAGGGCAAGGTCGGCACCGTGCGCCGCGACCCGATGGCCATGCTGCCGTTCCTCGGCTACCACGTCGGTGACTACTTCCAGCACTGGCTGGATCTCGGCAAGAACTCCGACGAGTCCAAGCTGCCGAAGGTGTTCTTCGTCAACTGGTTCCGCCGCGGCGAGGGTGGCAAGTTCCTGTGGCCGGGCTTCGGTGAAAACAGCCGCGTGCTGAAGTGGATCGTCGACCGCATCGAGCACAAGGCCGGCGGCCAGGACACCCCAATCGGCATCGTCCCCACCGCCGAGGACCTCGACTTGGATGGCCTCGACGTCACCGGCGAGGACGTGGGCCGGGCTTTGAGCGTCGACGCCGACGAGTGGCGCAAGGAATTGCCGCTGATCGAGGAGTGGTTCGAGTTCGTCGGCGACAGGCTGCCCACCGGCGTCAAGGACGAGTTCGAGGCGCTCAAGCAGCGGCTGTCCGAATCGTCGTAGCACCCCGGCGCTAGCCGCCGATCACCTGCCGTCGCAAGGACTTCGGCAGATACACCGCGCCCGGTCCCGCGCCCGCCGCGGTGTCGCCGGGATTGGAGATGGCGCAGCGCTTCAGCGACAGACAACCGCAGCCGATGCACGAGTCGAGGTTGTCGCGAAGCGCCATCAGGCCCGCGATTTGATCGTCGAGGCGCGTGCGCCACGTCTTCGACAGCGCCGCCCAGTCGGCCCGCGTCGGGGTGCGGGCGTCCGGAAGTTTCGCCAGGGCGTCGGCGACCTCCTCCAGGCTTAGCCCGACGTTTCGGGCGGCCCGGATGAAGGCCAGGCGCCGCAACATGTGCCGCTCGAACCGGCGCTGACCACCTGACGTCCGCGACGCCGTGATCAGGCCCTGGCTTTCGTAGAACCGGATCGCCGACGCGGCGAAGCCACTTCGCGTCGCGATCTCGCTGACGGTGAACAAATCCCGTTTATCCATACGACCTACCCACTCGGACTTGACTTAAAGTTTACTTTAACTATCAGTATGGGGCGTATGACTCAATCCGACACCCGTCCCGTCGCAATCGTCACCGGCGCCTCGCGCGGATTCGGCAAGGCACTGACCGCCGCCCTGCTCGACCGCGGCTGGACCGTCGTGGGCGATGCCCGCCGCGACACTGACCTGAAAACCACTGCAGCAGAGCTGAATTCGGCGCGACTGATCGCGTTGCCCGGAGACGTCACCCAGGCCTCCCACCGCGACGCGTTGATCGCGGCGGCGATCGACGCCGGGCCGCTTCGGCTCCTGGTCAACAACGCGAGCCGATTGGGGCCCAGCCCCCAACCGCAGCTCGCCGACTATCCTGCGCCCGAGTTATCGGCCGTGTACCAGACGAACCTGTTCGCCCCGCTGGCGCTGATCCAGGCGGCGCTGCCGGCCCTCACCGAGAACGGCGGGGTGGTCGTCAACCTGACCTCCGACGCCGCCGTCGAACCGTATGCGGGCTGGGGCGGCTACGGCTCGTCCAAGGCCGCCCTCGATCAGCTGTCGGCCGTGCTGGCCGCCGAGGTCCCGGCCGTGCCGGTGTACGCGTTCGACCCCGGCGACATGCGCACGGAGATGCACCAGGCCGCGTTCCCGGGCGAGGACATCTCCGATCGCGCCGAGCCGGAATCCGTCGTGCCGGCGGCGTTGCGGCTCCTCGACACCCGGCCGCCCTCCGGTCGCTATCGGGTCGCGGACCTGGCGCTGTCTGGAGCGCAGCAATGACTCTCCCGACACTCCCGACCCTCCCGGCTACCCCGCGGCCGCACACGCGCTTCCACCGGCGCCCGGGCTCCGATGCCACCGAGCCGCCCGAGGCGCGCGGCCTGGCCCGGGACGCGGTCAAGCTGCTGGTCGCCCGGCCCGGCGGGGTCGACCACGCGCACTTCCGCGACCTGGGTGAGTACCTGCGGCCCGGCGACCTACTGGTGGTGAACGACTCCGCCACCATGCCCGCCGCCGTCGACGGCCGCCGCGCCGGGCAGCCGATCGCGGTGCACTTCTCCACCGTGCGCGCCGAGAAAGTGTGGGTGGTGGAGCTGCGGCCCGCGGCGAACGCGACCGGACACCTCACCGACGTCGGGCCCGGCCAGCGCATCGACCTGCCCGGCGGCGCCGCGCTCGTCGTCGAGTCCTCCTACCCGCGGCCGGGCGTCGGCGACGCTCGTTTGTGGACCGCGCGGGTGATCATCGAGGGCAACGTCGGCGCATACCTCGGCCGGCATGGCCGCCCGATCCGCTACGCCTACGTGTCGCGGCAGTGGCCGCTGCGCTACTACCAAACCGTGTTCGCCCGGCGCCCCGGCAGCGCCGAAATGCCCAGCGCGGCACGGCCGTTCAGCACCGAATTGGTGACCGCTCTGGTGGCGGCCGGGGTCGCGATCGCGCCGATCACACTGCACGCCGGGGTGTCCTCGGCGGAGGCCGGCGAGCCGCCCACTCCCGAGCTTTTCCAGGTGCCCTCCGCGACCGCGCGGTTGGTGAACTTCACGCGCGCGGCCGGCGGCAGGGTGATCGCGGCCGGAACCACCGTGACTCGTGCTCTGGAATCGGCCGCGGACCGCGGCGGCGCGGTGCGGCCGGTGGTGGGCTGGACGGACCTTGTGCTCGGCCCGTCCCGCCCTCCCCGCGTGGTCGACGGCTTGATCACCGGATGGCACGACGCCGGCGCCTCCCACCTGTTGCTGCTGGAGGCCGTCGCCGGCCCGGAGCTGGTGGCCGGCGCCTACCGCGAGGCCGTCGAACGCGGCTATTTGTGGCATGAATTCGGCGACAGCGCCCTGCTGCTGCCCACTTGACACCTGTCAACACGCGCGGCGGTACAGTCCTCGCATGCAGATTCGCCCCCACATCGGCGCCGACAAACCCGCCGTGATCCTGCACCCGTCGGGCACGGTCGTCACCTTCGACGAGCTGGAAGCCCGCGCCAACCGGCTGGCCCACCGGTGCCGCGAGGCCGGCCTGCGCGAGGGCGACACCGTCGCGATCCTGATGGAGAACAACGAACACATCCACGCGGTCATGTGGGCGGCGCGGCGCAGCGGCCTGTACTACGTGCCGATCAATACGCACCTGACCCCGGCCGAGGCGGCCTACATCATCGACAACAGCAGCGCCCGGGCGATCGTCGGGTCGGGCGCGCTGCGGGAAACGTGCGAGGGCCTGGCGCAGCACCTGCCCGGCGGGCTACCGGGCCTGCTGATGATGGCCGACGGCGATCTCGACGGGTGGGAGCGATATCCGGAATGCGTTGCGGGCCAACCCGACACACCGATCGATGACGAACTCGAGGGCGACCTGCTGCAGTACTCCTCGGGCACCACCGGGCGGCCCAAGGGAATCAAACGCGAGTTGCCGCACGTCCCTCCGGCGGAGGCCGCGGGCATGATGGCGGCGCTGGTGGAATTCTGGATGACGCCCGAGTCGATCTATCTGAGCCCCGCACCGCTGTATCACACGGCGCCGTCGGTGTGGTCGATGACCGCGCAGGCCGGCGGCATCACGACCGTGGTGCTGGAGAAGTTCGACCCCGAGGGCAC
>NZ_MBEM01000153.1:0-797 GCF_001954045.1 Mycobacterium sp. SP-6446
CCGGCCCCAACTGGGGCGCACCCCCGCCCCAACAATCCTGGAACCAACCACCCAAACCCAAACGCAACCCCTGGCCCCTCGTCGCCGCCGCCGTGGCGCTGGTGGTCGTCCTCGTCGGCGCCGCCATCGGCATCGCAATAGTCATGGGCGGCAACGATGACAACAACCCGCAGGCGCACAGCACCACGACGACGGCCCCCACCACCACGAAGACCTCGCGGTCCACCACCACCACGACCCCGGGCGGCGATCCCCAAGGCAAGCTGCTCAGTCAGCTGCCCGCCGGCTACGCCAGCGGCACCTGCACCCCGACCACCCCGAAGCCGAACAGCGTCTGGGTGAACGCGGTGGCCATGGTCGATTGCGGGCAGAACACCAACCCGGGCGGCCCGTCTCGCGCGGTGTACGGACTGTTCGCCAACGCCGATGTCCTGAAGAAGGCGTTCAACGACGACATCGCCGCCGGTCAGCTGATGAACTGCCCCGGCGGCGGACCGTCACCGGACAGCTGGCACTACGACAAGAGCCCGACCGTGACCGCCGGCATGGTCGCCTGCGCCACCTACAAGGATCACCCGAACGTGGTGTGGACCAACGACGCCAAACTGATGCTCTGTGACGTCTTCGGGGACCCCCCGACAATCGAGGACCTGCACGGATGGTGGGAGAAGTACGGCTGACCCATTGCGCGGCAACGGATACCGGCACTCGGCTACGGGCGGTATGGTCGGCGGGTCTGGGGTTGGTTTGGAGGATCTGGGATGAGTGACGGTCAGGCCTCGCGGGTGGGGTCGATG
>NZ_MBEM01000154.1:0-82268 GCF_001954045.1 Mycobacterium sp. SP-6446
CGCCGGGTCGCGGCGATGTTGTTCAGCGCCTCCCAGCACATGCCGCCGGTGAGTGCGCCATCCCCGACCACCGCGACCACGTGCCGGTTGCGGTGCCCGGTCAGCTCGAACGCCTTGGCCAGGCCGTCGGCATAGGACAACGCGGCGCTGGCGTGGCTGGACTCCACCCAGTCGTGTTCGCTCTCGGCGCGCGACGGATACCCCGACAGCCCGCCCTTCTTGCGCAGGGTTTCGAAGTCGTGGCAGCGGCCGGTCAGCATCTTGTGGACGTAGGCCTGGTGGCCGGTGTCGAAGATGATCGGGTCGTGTGGCGAGTCGAACACCCGGTGCAGGGCCAGGGTCAGCTCGACGACGCCGAGGTTCGGCCCCAAGTGCCCCCCGGTGGCAGCGACCTTGTGGATCAGGAACTCGCGAATCTCGCCGGCCAGATCGCGGAGCTGCTGTTGGGAAAGGTGCTGCAGATCAGCGGGCCCGCGGATCTGTTCCAGCATCCCGTTAGTCTACGCAGCGGCCGCGGGATCACTAGTTCTCGCCGCGGCGCCCCGACGTATTGTCTGCACTATGCGTGCCGCGGAACTCGCCGAGGATTTCCCGGTCGTCACCGTCGACTCCGGCGCGCTGGACGCCGCCCGCCTGCTCGCCGAGCACCGCCTGCCCGGAATCGTCGTGACCGACGCCGCCGGAAAACCCTTCGCGGTGCTGCCGGCGTCCCAAGTGGTGCGGTTCATCGTGCCCCGCTACGTGCAGGACGACCCGTCGCTGGCCGGCGTGCTCAACGAATCCATGGCCGACCGCGCCGCGGACAAGTTGGGCGGCAAGAAGGTGCGCGACGTCCTGCCGGACCACCTGACCGACGTGCCTTTCGCGGATGCCGACGACACGATCATCGAAGTCGCCGCGATGATGGCGCGGCTGCGCAGCCCGCTGATCGCGGTGGTCAAAGACGGAACGTTGTTCGGCGTGATCACCGCATCGCGCTTGCTGGCGGCGGCGCTCGGACACTGATATCCCCAAAGCCTTGAGCACACAGGACAATCGATGAGCGCCGTCGCGGTCGTCGTGTTCGTCGTCGCCTACGCACTGATCGCCGGCGACCGATTCAACAAGACGCTGGTGGCGCTGGCCGGGGCGGCGGTCATGCTGCTGCTGCCGGTGATCCACTCCGACGACGTGTTCTACTCCCGCGACACCGGAATCGACTGGGACGTCATCTTTCTGCTGCTGGGCATGATGATCATCGTCAGCGTGCTGCGGCAGACCGGCGTCTTCGAATACACCGCGATCGTGGCCGCCAAGCGCGCCCGCGGCTCACCGCTGCGCATCATGATCCTGCTGGTGCTGGTGACCGCGTTCGCGTCGGCACTGCTCGACAACGTCACCACGGTATTGCTGATCGCCCCCGTCACGCTGCTGGTGTGCGACCGGCTGGAGATCGGTCCGGCACCGTTTTTGATGGCCGAGGCGTTCGCGTCGAACATCGGCGGCACGGCCACGTTGATCGGCGACCCGCCCAGCATCATCATCGCCAGCCGGGCGGGCTTGACCTTCAACGACTTTCTGATCCACCTGACGCCGATCGTGATCATCATCGTCGGCGTCTTCGTCGCGCTGTTACCGCGGCTGTTCCCGGGGGCTTTCGACGTCGACCCCGAACGGGTCGCCGACGTCATGTCCCTCGAGGAGCGCGAAGCCATCCGCGATCCGCGGCTGCTCATCAAATGCGGGGTGGTCCTGGCGGCAGTGCTGGCCGGGTTCGTCGCGCATTCGGCGATACACCTGGAGCCGTCGCTGGTCGCGCTGCTGGGCGCCGGCGTCCTCATAGTGATTTCCGGACTGGACCATTCGGACTACCTGTCCGGCGTGGAATGGGACACGTTGCTGTTCTTCGCCGGCCTGTTCGTGATGGTCGGCGCCCTGGTGAAGACCGGCGTGGTCAAGGACCTGGCCCGGCTGGCCACCGACGCGACCGGTGGGCACGCCCTGTTGACGACGATGTTCATCCTCGTGCTGTCGCTGGTGCTCAGCGGCATCATCAACAACGTTCCCTATGCCGCGACGATGGCACCCGTTGTCGGACAGCTCGTTTCATCGATGGTGGGCCACGTGCACCCGCAGGTGCTGTGGTGGGCCCTCACGCTCGGCACCGACCTCGGCGGCAACCTCACCGCGGTCGGCGCCAGCGCAAACGTCGTCATCCTCGGGATTGCGAAACGGGCGGACAGCCCCATTTCGTTTTGGGAATTCACCCGCAAGGGCGCGATCGTCACCGTGGTCTCCGCGGCGCTGTCCGCGCTGTACTTGTGGTTGCGGTATTTCGTGTTGAGCTAGCCGCGCGTCAGCAGCGCCACGCATTCGCTGTGATGGGTCAGCGGGAACGCGTCGAACACGGTGATCTTCTCGACGCGGTAACCGTGGCCCAGGTACAGCCCGATGTCGCGCGCGAAAGACGCTGCCTCACAACCGATGTGCACCACCCGGGGCACCCCGGCGGCGGCCAGCAGGTCGATGACCTCGCGCCCGGCGCCCGACCGCGGCGGATCCAGCACCGCGACATCCGCTCTTGAATCTGTGCGTTGTGAAGCCAAGGCCCGCCGCACCGAATCGGTGACGACGTCGACCTGGGGCAGGTCGCCCAGCGCGGCCCGCGCGGCCCGCGTCCCGGCGCGCGAGGTGTCGACCGTCAGCACCCGACCGGACTCCCCCACCGCGTCGGCCAGCGCCGCGGCGAAGACGCCCGCGCCGCCGTAGAGATCCCATACCGTCATGCCCGCGGCGGGTTGCGCCCAGTCGGCGACCAGACCGCTGTAGACCGCCGCCGCGTCCCGGTGCGCCTGCCAGAACGCCGTGACCGGAACCCGCCAGCTCCGCGCGCCCACCCGCTGCAGCGCCTCGTAACTGCCCTGCACCACGTTGGTCGCCGTCCGCTTGCCCTGCCGCAACGTGCACACCACGTGGCGCTCGCCGTCGTCGTCGACGGCCACGTGCAGCTGGGCGCCGGGCGGCCAGTCGGGCTCACTCAGGCCGTCCAGCATCCCGGCGGGCAGCTGCGCGCAGCGCAGGTCGGTCACCAGTTCGTCGCTGTGGTAGCGGTGGAAGCCGGGGCGACAGTCGGCGCCCACCTCGAGCCGGACCCGGGTGCGCCAACCGGTGGGGCCGCGCTCCGAGAGCGGTTGGGCTGCACCGCTCCAGCTGTATCCGCCAAGGCGCTGGAGTTGATTGGCCACGACGTGCGCCTTGAGCGCGCGGGCCGCCTCCGGGCGGGCGAACGCCAGATCGCAGCAGCCTGCGCCGTCCACCCCCGCGATCGGGCACAGTGACTCGATCCGGTCGGCCGACGGCTCGATCACCTCGACAACCTCTGCGTGCCAATACGATCCGCGATCCGCGGTGACGCGCACCCGCACCCGCTCGCCGGGCAGCGCGTAGCGGACGAAGACGACCCGGCCTTCGTGGTGCGCCACGCAGCTGCCGCCGTTGGCGGGCGCTCCGGTGTCCAGCGTGAGTTCGCGGCGCTGGCCTTCGGTGCTCAATCGAAGATTCCGCGACGGGCGTCGCCGGGCGCCGCATGCGGTTGAAACGCCTTGAGCCGCTCGGACGAAGTCAGTTGCCAGGGAACGGAAGTGACCATCACGTTGGGCATGAACAGCAGCCGACCCTTGAGCCGCAGCGCGCTCTGGTTGTGCAGCACCTGCTCCCACCAGTGGCCCACCACATACTCGGGGATGAACACGGTGACCACCGTGCGCGGCGACTCCTTGCTGACCCGTTTGACGTAATCGAGTACGGGACGGGTGATTTCGCGATAGGGAGAGGCGATGACCTTCAGCGGCACGCTGATTTCGCTGTCCTCCCACTTGTGCACCAGGTCACGGGTCTCCGCGTCGTCGACGCTGACCGTGAGGGCCTCGAGCACATCCGGGCGGGTTGCGCGCGCGTAGGCCAGCGCGCGCAGGGTGGGCAGGTGCAACTTCGACACCAGCACCAGCGCATGGTTGCGGCTGGGCAACACCACGTCGTGTTGGGCGGCCGCCTGCTCCTCCAATTCCCGGCCGACGGTGTGGTAGTGGCGGTGAATCATCTTCATGATGATGAACAGCAGGCTCATCGCGAACAGCGCGATCCACGCCCCCGCGACGAACTTCGTGACAAGGACAACCAACAACACGGCGCCGGTGGACAGCAATCCGACCGTGTTGACGATCCGCGAACGCACCATCTTGCGCCGCACGCGCGGATCGGTCTCGGTGCGCAGCAACCGGGTCCAGTGCCGGACCATGCCGATCTGGCTCAGCGTGAACGAAATGAACACGCCGACGATGTACAGCTGGATCAGCGCGGTGACCTCGCCCCGGAACGCGATGATCGCCAAGAGGGCCGCCCCGGACAGGAACAGGATTCCGTTGGAGAACGCCAATCTGTCTCCGCGGGTGTGCAATTGGCGCGGCAGGTAGCTGTGCTGCGCCAGGATCGAGCCGAGCACGGGGAACCCGTTGAACGCGGTGTTGGCCGCCAGCACCAGAATCAGCGCGGTCACCGTGGCGATGAGCAGGAACCCGATGTGAAAACTGCCGAACACCGTCTCGGCCAGCTGCGTGACCAACGTCTTCTGGTAGTAGTTCGGCGGGGCGCCGGTCAGCTGCCTTGCCGGATCCTCGACGAGCTTGACCCCGATCTGCTGGGCCAACACGATGATGCCCATGAGCAGGGTCACCGCGATCCCGCCGAGCATCAGCAGCGTGGTCGCCGCGTTGCGCGACTTGGGTTTCTGAAACGCCGGCACCCCGTTGCTGATCGCCTCGACACCGGTCAGCGCCGCGCACCCCGAGGAGAACGACCGCGCCACCAGGAATGCCAAAGCGAGACCGACGATCTGGCCGTGTTCGGCGTGCATCTGGAAGCCGGCGGACTCGGCCCGCA
Organism: Mycobacterium sp. SP-6446; assembly: GCF_001954045.1. NCBI lineage: Bacteria > Bacillati > Actinomycetota > Actinomycetes > Mycobacteriales > Mycobacteriaceae > Mycobacterium > Mycobacterium sp. SP-6446. The sequence goes on from NZ_MBEM01000154.1 coordinate 4,918, forward strand.
GCGGGTTGCCCAGCACGAAGATCCGGAACAAACCCCAGCCGATCATGACGAGGACGCCGACGATGAACGCGTAGGTCGGAATGGCGAACGCCAGCCCGGACTCGCGGACCCCGCGCAGGTTCAGGGCCATCACCAGCAGGATGGCGGCCACGCAGAAGAGCACCTTGTGTTGGGCCACGATCGGGATCGCCGAGCCGATGTTCGACATCGCCGATGCGGTCGAAACGGCCACGGTGAGAACATAATCCACCATCAGGGCGCTGGCCACCACGAGGCCGGCGGTGTCGCCGAGGTTGGTGGTGACCACCTCGTAGTCGCCGCCGCCCGACGGATAGGCATGGACGTTCTGCCGGTAGCTGGCCACCACGACCAACATGACCGCGGCCACCGCAAGGCCGATCCACGGCGTCAGCGCGTAGGCGGTCACGCCGGCCACCGAGAGCATCAGGAAGACTTCCTCGGGTGCGTACGCCACCGAGGACAGGGCGTCGGAGGCGAACACCGGCAAGGCGATCCGCTTGGGCAGTAGCGTGTGACTCAGCCGGTCGCTGCGAAACGGCCGGCCGATCAGCAACCGGCGCGCGGCTGTTGAAAGTTTGGACACGAGAGCCAAGGGTAGGCCCACCCCGGTTTGCCGGTAGCGTTCCCTAGGCGAGAAGTAACGCACGCAGAACCCAGCCGAGAGGACCTCAAGTGCGGGTGGTTGTGATGGGCTGCGGCCGGGTGGGCTCCTCACTGGCCGACGGCCTGTCCCGGATCGGGCACGACGTGGCTGTCATCGACCGCGACAGCGCCGCCTTCAACCGGCTGAGCCCGGAGTTCGCCGGTGAGCGCGTGCTGGGCCAGGGATTCGACCGGGATGTGCTGCTGAGGGCCGGCATCGAGAAGGCCGACGCCTTCGCCGCGGTGTCATCCGGGGACAACTCCAACATCATCTCGGCCCGGCTGGCCCGCGAGACCTTCGGTGTCAACCGGGTCGTCGCCCGGATCTACGACGCCAAGCGCGCCGAGGTCTACGAGCGCCTCGGCATCCCGACGATCGCCACCGTGCCGTGGACCACCGATCGGCTGCTCAACGCGCTGACCCGGGAGAGCGAGACCGCCAAATGGCGCGATCCGACCGGCACGGTCGTCGTCTCGGAGGTGGTCTTGCACGAGGACTGGGTGGGGCACCGGGCCACCGATCTGGAGCAGGCCACCGGCGCGCGGGTCGCTTTCCTGATCCGGTTCGGCACCGGCGTGTTGCCGGAGCCCAAGACCATCATCCAGGCCGGCGATCAGGTCTACATCACCGCGATATCCGGCCGCGCGGCCGAGGCGGTGGCCATCGCCGCGTTGCCGCCGGCTGAGGATCTCGAGGCGGGAGCGGGCCGATGAAGGTAGTCGTCGCCGGCGCGGGCGCCGTGGGCCGCTCGGTCACCCGCGAGCTGATCGGCAACGGGCACGACGTGACGTTGATCGAGCGCAACCCCGAACACGTCGACGTCGACGCCATCCCGGCCGCGCACTGGCGGCTGGGCGACGCCTGCGAGCTGAGCCTGCTGGAATCGGCGCACCTGGAGGATTTCGACGTGGTGGTCGCCGCGACCGGCGACGACAAGGTCAACGTGGTGCTCAGCCTGCTGGCCAAGACCGAGTTCGCGGTGCCGCGGGTGGTCGCGCGGGTCAACGATCCCCGCAACGAATGGCTGTTCACCGACGCCTGGGGCGTGGACGTGGCGGTGTCCACCCCGCGGATGCTGGCGTCGCTGATCGAGGAGGCCGTCGCCGTCGGCGATCTGGTGCGGCTGATGGAGTTCCGCAAGGGCCAGGCGAACCTGGTCGAGATCACCCTGCCCGACGACACACCGTGGGGCGGCAAGCCGGTGCGCCGCTTGCAGCTGCCACGGGATGCCGCGCTGGTGACGATCCTGCGCGGGCCGCGGGTCATCGTGCCGGAGGCCGACGAGCCGCTGGAGGGCGGCGACGAACTGCTCTTCGTCGCGGTTACCGAGGTCGAGGAAGACCTGCGCAAGCTGCTGCTGCCCGCCGCCCCGCCCGCCGACTAGTCGAGGCCGGTGTCCGCCTCCACCGAAGCGGCGGGGTCGCCCGCCTTACCCGCCGCGGAGATCGCACGCTGGGCGGCCTTGACGGCCGCGTAGGTGAGCAGCCCGGCGAGGATGGTCAGCGGCCAGCCCATCCCGATCCGCGCCACGCCCAGCCAACCGGTCCGACCGGCGTCGTAGAGCTGCTGCTGAACCACGTACCGCGCGGCGAATACGAGCATCCAGCCGAGCGTGGCGATGTCGAACGCATACACGGCCCGGGCAACGCCGCGCCAGCCGTGGTCGCGGCCGCTGGCCCAGGTCCACAGGTAGCCGACCACCGGGCGGCGGATCAGGATGGACACCGCGAACACCACCGCCCAGAACAGCGATCCCCAAATGCCCAGCAGGAAGTACCCTTTCGACTCCCCCATCAGGTAGGCGACAAGGGCGCAGAACGCGACGCCGAAGAATCCGGAGAACGCCGGATTCGGCGACTCGCGCCGGATCAGCCGCCACAGCAAGACCAGCGTGGCCACGCCCAGCGCGGACCCGATCGCGGGCAGCAGGCCGAACAACGACGAAGCCGTAACGAAAGTCACAACCGGCAGCGACGAGTAGATGACACCACTCACCCCGCCCGCCTGTGCCAGCAGCCGTTCCAGTGTGGTGCGATTGCCGGTCTCGCCGGGAATGCTCACCGCTGAATTTCGTAGTGCGGGTTGTAGATGGCCTTGGTGCCGTTCTCCAGCTTGCCCAGCCGGCCCCGCACCCGCAGCGTGCGGCCCGAGTCGATGCCGGGGATCCGGCGTTGTCCCAACCACACCAGCGTGACCGTGTCGGTGCCGTCGAACAGTTCGGCGCGGACTCCGCCCGCGCAGGCCTTACCGTTGCATTCCACGCTGCGCAGCGTGCCCACCATCGTGACTTCCTGGCCGCGCTCGCAATCGATCACGCGCTGCGCGCCGGTGCTGGCCACCTCGTCGGACAACTCCTCGGAGTCGAGTTGTTCCGGGTCCTCCGTCAATCGACGGGTGAGCCGGCGTAGATATCCCTGGGCCCCCATGGCCACTCCTGACAATGCTGTAAAAGCTTCGGCGCTTCCTCTATGCCAACGGACACCGTAGACCTCTTGGTTCCCCCGCGCCAACCGAACCCAAACCGGATTTTGGGCGCTCGTCGGCGCCGGGCACTATCGAGGGGTGGCTGTCGATCTGCGCGGTGTCACGACGGTGTTGTTGCCGGGCACCGGATCCGACGACGACTACGTCTACCGGGCGTTTTCCGGGCCGTTGCGGAAGGTCGGCGCGTTGTTGGTGACCCCGGCGCCGCGCCCGGACCGGTTGATCGACGGCTATCTGTCCGCACTTGACGACGCCGCCCGCGACGGCCCGATCGCCGTCGGCGGCGTGTCGATCGGTGCCGCCGTGACGGCGGCGTGGGCGCTCGCGCATCCCGATCGCACGGTCGCCGTCCTGGCCGCGCTGCCGGCCTGGGCCGGCGCCCCGGGATCCGCCCCGGCGGCTCTCGCGGCGCGGCATTCGGCGGCGCAGCTGCGTGCCGACGGGTTGGCGGCGACGACCACGCAGATGCGGGCCTCCAGCCCGGCCTGGCTGGCCGACGAGCTGGCCCGCTCGTGGCGGGCCCAGTGGCCGCAACTGCCCGACGCGATGGAGGAAGCCGCGGCTTACGTCGCGCCCAGCTGCGCGGAGCTGGCCGGGCTGGCCGCGCCGCTGGGGGTCGCCGCGGCGGTCGACGATCCCATTCACCCGCTGCAGGTGGGTGTCGACTGGGCCCGCGCCGCGCCGCGCGCGGCGCTGCGGACGGTGACGCTCGATCAGATCGGCGAGGACGCCGCGGCGCTGGGCGCGGCCTGCCTGGCCGCCTTGGGAGACCTCTAGCCGCCGGTGGTGGTGCGCAACTGCTGCATGGCCGAGCCCTCGGCGCTGCGGCGCGCGGCGGGCTCGCCGGGCGGCTGCGGGGCGTCGGTTTGTTCCGCGGCCTGCTGGGCCGCCGCCGCCCGCAGCTGCTCAACCATCGGCTCGGGCAGCTGCACCGGCAGCGGCGTCCGCACCGGCAGGGGCGTGTCGCCGCGGCGAACCACGGTGTCCGCCAACGCCGCCCGCGCCTCCTGCTCCAGCGCCTCGATGGTCTCGGGCGCCCCGTTGACGACGCAGCGGATCATCCAGCGGTAGCCGTCGACGCCGATGAAGCGCACCACACCGGAGGCGACGCCGACCACTTCCCGGCCCCACGGGCCGTCCTTGATGCTGACTTGGGCCGAGTCCTTGCGCAGCGAGTCGGCGAGCTCGCCGGCCACCTCGCGCCACAGCCCGCCCGTCTTGGGCGCCGCGTAGGCGGCGATGGTGAAGCGGCCGTTGGACGTGACGACCCATACCGCGCTCGGGACACCGGTCTCGGTCAACTCGACTTGGAGCTGGCCGCCGTCGGGCATCGGGATGAGCACCGAGCCCAGGTCGAGTCGGGCCAGCTCGGCGACCGCGGGGTCGTCGAAGTCCTCGATGTCGAACGGGCCCTCGATCTCTTCGTCGGTGTCGTCCGACGCCTCGACGTCCTCGGCCGCCGCCGGTTCGATGTCGTCCTTGTCGGAGCGTCTACCCAGTGCCATCACAAACTCGCATGTCCGCCGGAGGACCCGTGGCCGCCGTCGCCACGGGATGTTCCGGCCAGCCCGGCCTCGTCGAACGACGAGACCTCCACCAAATCGACTAACTCGACCCGTTGCACCAGCAACTGGGCGATACGGTCGCCGCGATGCACCAGGATGGGCTCGGCCGGGTCGAGGTTGATCAACGCAACCTTGATCTCGCCGCGATAGCCCGCGTCGATGGTGCCCGGGCTGTTGACGATCGAAAGCCCTACGCGCGCAGCCAATCCCGAGCGCGGATGAACCAGCCCGACCATCCCGTGCGGAATCGCGACCGCGACCCCGGTTCGCACCAGGGCCCGGTGCCCGGGCTCCAGCCTGACGTCCTCGGCGCTGTAGAGATCGACGCCGGCATCGCCGTCGTGGGCGCGGCTGGGCAGCGGGAGCTCGGGATCGAGACGGACAACAGCCAGAGTGGTCGACACGGGGCCACAGATTACCCTTGACCGCGTGTCTGGTACGCGCGTCGCGCCACACAGCGTGCGATATCGCGAACGGCTGTGGGTTCCATGGTGGTGGTGGCCACTGGGTTTCGGCCTGGCGGGGCTCATCGCTTTCGAAGTCAACCTCGGTGTTCGCTCACTACCCGCGTGGCTTCCTTTCGTCGCCCTGTTCGCGGTGGCCGCCGCGGCGCTGTTGTGGCTGGGCCGCGTCGAGATCAAAGTCACCGCCGGCGCCGACGGGGTCGAAATGTGGGCGGGCGACGCGCATCTGCCGGTCACCGTGATCGCCCGCTCCGCGGAGATAGCGCGCTCGGCGAAATCGGCGGCGCTGGGGCGCCAGCTCGATCCGGCGGCCTACGTGGTGCACCGGGCGTGGGTTGGTCCGCTGATCCTCCTGGTCCTCGATGACCCAGACGACCCGACGCCGTACTGGCTGGTGAGCTGCCGTCACCCGGAGCGGGTGCTGTCGGCATTGCGAAGCTGACCTGGCTCAGGCCGCGCAGTCGGTACAGATCATCACGCCGTTCTTCTCGCTGGCGAGCCGGCTGCGGTGTTGCACCAGAAAGCAGCTAGAGCAGGTGAACTCGTCGGCCTGCTTCGGAATAACGCGTACCGAGAGCTCTTCACCGGAGAGGTCGGCGCCAGGCAGTTCGAAAGACTCGGCGGATTCGGATTCGTCCACGTCGACGACGGCCGAGGCCGCTTCGTTCCGTCGTGCTTTGAGCTCCTCCAGCGAATCCTCCGAGACGTCGTCCGTCTCGGTGCGCCGTGGAGCGTCATAGTCGGTAGGCATCGTCCTGTCCCCTCTATGCCCGCGTTCCCGCGTTACCCAAGGAACGCTTTGTACCAGCGTCGAACGCATCCACCAAATGATTCGTGCCCGGATCACGGCCCATTAAGTTGTGATTTACGTCACACCCCTGGATTGACCCTTGTGTTCGCCTCTAAACAGTGCGTTTGGGGTGCCGCTAGAGTGCACCTGTGGTCGCACAAATCACCGAGGGTACCGCCTTTGACAAGCACGGTCGGCCCTTTCGGCGACGCAATCCCCGCCCCGCGATCGTGGTGCTGATTTTCCTGGTTGTGGTGACGGGCGTGGCGTGGACCATCGCCCTGACCCGGCCCGCCAAGGTGCACGAGGTGGCGGTATGCAATCCGCCTCCGCAGAAGCAGGGATCCGCGACGCCGCAGCTCGGTGAGCAGATGTCGCGATCCGCCATGGCGGACGTCACACCCGCCAAGCTCACCGACACCAAGGTCCGCGTCCTCAACGCCAGCGGCCGGGGCGGGCAGGCCGCCGACGTGGCCGGCGCGCTGAAGGACCTGGGCTTCGCCGCGCCGACGGCCGCCAACGACCCGATTTACGCGGGCACCCGGCTGACCTGCCCGGGCCAGATCCGGTTCGGGACGGCCGGGCAGGCCGCCGCGGCCGCGGTGTGGCTGGTGGCGCCGTGCACCGAACTGTTCAACGACAACCGCGCCGACGAAACCGTCGACCTCGCCGTGGGCACCGACTTCTCCGGGCTCGCGCACAACGACGACATCGACACCGTGCTCGCCGGCCTCCGCCCGGGTGCCCCCGATGCGTCGGATCCCGCGCTGCTGCAAAAGATTCACGCCAGCAGCTGCTGAATTCGCCGGCGCGATCAGTCCGGGATCGGTTCGAGGCCGTTGAACCGCTCGAGCGCCGCCAGCAGCTCGTCGGCGATGCCGGGGGCGGCCGCGACCACCAATCCGGTGCCGCCGACCGATCCGTTGGGCGCCGGCAGCAGCACCCGGGCCCCCGCTTCGGCGGCGATCAGGGCGCCCGCGGCGGAGTCCCACGCCTGCAGCCCGTGCTCGTAGAACGCGTCCAACCGGCCGGCCGCGACCATGCACAAATCCAGTGCGGCGGAACCGATCCGGCGCACGTCGCGGACCACCGGCAACATCCGCGCCAACAGCGCCGCCTGGGTGGCGCGGCGCCGCCTCGAATATCCGAAACCGGTGCCCAGCAACGCCATCGACAAGTCGTCGACGGTGCTGCATCGCAACGCGTGCGTCCCGCGCCCGTCGGTGACGTGGGCGCCGAGGCCGTTCGCCGCCGAGTACACCCGGCCGGCGACAACGTCCGCCACGGCTCCCGCCACCGACACACCGTCGACCTGAACCGCGACCGACACCGCATAGGCTGGGATGCCGTAGACGAAATTCACCGTCCCGTCGATGGGGTCCAGCACCCAGGTGACCGTGTCGGCTGTGGGCGCCGAGCCGGTCGGCCCGCCGCCTTCCTCCCCGAGAATCGGCTCCCCAGGCCGTAATTGGGCCAACCGGTCGCGCAACAGCCGTTCGGCCTCGGTGTCGACCACCGTGACCGGATCGGTCGGGGTGCTCTTCGAGCGCACCGCACCGCTGTCGGGGGCGCCGGCCGCGGCACCGAAGACCTCGGCGCGACGAGCGCGCACGAACTCGGCGGCCTCGGCGGCCAGCGTCTCGGCGACGGAACGCAGCGGCTTGGGGTCACCGTCATACCGCGTCACCCACCTATCGCATCACAGTCGCCCCGGCCGCGGCGGGGCTAAGGTGAGCTCACAGCGCAAGTCTCGCCGAGGAGATTCGATGACCAGCACCGACTCGACCACGGACACGCCCGCCACCGACGGGGCCGGCGGCACCCCGCAACGTCGCGGATTCGGGATCGACGTCGGCGGCAGCGGAATCAAGGGCGGAATCGTCGACATGGACACCGGACAGCTGATCGGCGACCGGTTCAAGCTGTTGACCCCCCAACCGGCCACGCCCCCGGCCGTCGCCAAGACCATCGCGGCGGTCGTCCACGAGTTCGGCTGGACCGGCCCGCTCGGGGTGACCTACCCCGGCGTCGTCACCCACGGCATCGTCCACACGGCGGCCAACGTGGACAAGTCGTGGATCGGGACCAACGCGCGCGACATCATCGCCGCCGAGCTCAACGGCCAGGAGGTCACGGTTCTCAACGACGCCGACGCGGCCGGCCTCGCCGAAGAGCGGTATGGGGCGGGCAAAGACAACTCCGGCTTGGTGGTGTTGCTGACGTTCGGAACCGGAATCGGATCGGCGGTCATCCACAACGGGACGCTGATACCCAACACCGAGTTCGGCCACCTCGAGGTCGGCGGCAAGGAGGCCGAGCAACGGGCGGCGTCGTCAGTCAAGGAGCGCAACGACTGGAGCTACGAGAAGTGGGCCAAGCAGGTGACCAGGGTGCTGGTCGCCATCGAGAACGCGATGTGGCCCGACCTGTTCATCGCGGGCGGCGGCATCAGCCGCAAGGCGGATAAATGGCTGCCGCTGCTGACAAACCGCACCCCGGTGGTGGCCGCTGCCCTGCTCAACACGGCCGGCATCGTCGGCGCGGCGATGGCGTCCACCTCGGACGTGACGCACTGAATTTCGCCCGGTGGGCCGGTACAAGCGCGCACTGTCGTTACAATGGTCACCGGCGACCGCCCGACCGATAGCGTGCCAGTACTCACGCCGAGATCAACGCCGACATTCGACATAGCAGACACTTTCGGTCCACCATGCCCAGACCCACCGGAAGTGAGCCCAACCGAAGGGGTGTACGTGGCAGCGACCAAGACCAGCACGGCGACTGAAGCGCCGGCGAAACGCACCGCCACCAAGTCCCCCGCCAAGCGCTCGGCGGCAAAGGCCGCCAATGGCTCCGCGCCGGCAAAGCGCGCCACTCAGGCGACGGCTAAGACGGCATCGCGGAGCACCAAGTCCGCCGCGGCCACCGAGCCCGCGGCGGCGACCGGCGCCGCGAAGAAGACCCGCGCGGCCGCCAAGAGCGCGCCGGCCAAAGCGCCGTCGGGCCGCGGGACCAAGGCGTCCTCCAAGAAAGCCGCCGCGGAGGATCCGGAAGCCGATCTGGAAGCCGTCGACTCCGACGCCGCCGAAGACTTCGACGGCGAACCCGACATCGAGCCCGGCGAGGACATCGAGATCGACGCCGCCGACCTCAACCTCGACGACCTGGAGGAAGACGTCGCGCCGGACGCCGACCTGGAGCCGGCCGCGGAAGGCGACGCCGTGCCCGCCGCGGCCGCCGGCGAGCCCGCCGCCGAAGAGGACGAGGAGATCGCCGAGCCCAGCGAAAAGGACAAGGCCTCCGGTGATTTCGTCTGGGACGAGGACGAATCCGAGGCGTTGCGGCAGGCCCGCAAGGACGCCGAACTCACCGCCTCGGCGGACTCGGTTCGCGCGTACCTGAAGCAGATCGGCAAGGTGGCGCTGCTCAATGCGGAGGAAGAGGTGGAGCTGGCCAAGCGGATCGAGGCCGGCCTGTACGCCACGCAGCTGATGACCGAGCTGGCCGAGCGCGGCGATAAACTGCCCGCCGCCCAGCGCCGCGACATGATGTGGATCTGCCGCGACGGCGACCGCGCGAAGAACCATCTGCTGGAAGCCAATCTGCGGCTGGTGGTTTCACTGGCCAAGCGCTACACGGGCCGCGGCATGGCGTTCCTCGACCTGATCCAGGAAGGGAACCTGGGCCTGATCCGCGCGGTCGAGAAGTTCGACTACACCAAGGGCTACAAGTTCTCCACCTACGCGACATGGTGGATCCGCCAGGCCATCACCCGCGCGATGGCCGATCAGGCCCGCACCATCCGCATCCCGGTGCACATGGTCGAGGTGATCAACAAGCTGGGCCGCATCCAGCGCGAGCTGCTGCAGGACCTGGGCCGCGAGCCCACGCCCGAAGAGCTCGCCAAGGAGATGGACATCACGCCCGAAAAGGTGCTGGAGATCCAGCAATACGCGCGCGAGCCGATTTCGCTGGACCAGACCATCGGCGACGAGGGCGACAGCCAGCTTGGTGACTTCATCGAAGACAGCGAGGCCGTGGTGGCCGTCGACGCGGTGTCGTTCACGCTGCTGCAAGACCAGCTGCAGTCGGTACTGGAAACCCTGTCGGAGCGCGAGGCCGGCGTAGTACGGCTGCGCTTCGGCCTCACCGACGGCCAGCCGCGGACCCTCGACGAGATCGGGCAGGTATACGGCGTAACCCGGGAGCGCATCCGCCAGATCGAGTCCAAGACGATGTCAAAGTTGCGCCACCCCAGCCGTTCTCAGGTGTTGCGCGACTACCTCGACTGAGCGAGCCTCGCTCAGAAGTTGTTGCAGGTAGCGAAGGTCCGCTGGAGAACCGGGATGTACGGCCCGGCGTGCGGACCGTTCACGATGTCGTGGGCGATTTGCCTCCGCCGATCGGGCCCCGCGGCGAGAAAGTCACGCAGTCCGGACTGCATCTGCGGCGAGGAGTTGAAAAAGGCGGCGATCGTCGGGTCTTGCGCGTTCAACGCGGCCACGAGCTGGTCATAGGTGCAGGTGGTGTTGACGGCCGGACCCAGATCGGGATCCGCCGACGCGACGCCGACCCCGGCGGTCAGCGCCAATGTCACACCACCAACCGCTACGGCAAGTCTGGTCAACGACAGTTTGGGCATGCGTGGACTCCTTCCCTGACCCAGGCTACGTCACTTTTCGTGCAGCACAGCGAAAGTCGCGCCGCTAGTGCGCGCCGGCGCCGTCGGTCAGGCCGCCGCCGGTCATGTACTGGGGGCAGTAAGCGGCGGCCGCGAGCGCGGTAAACTTCGCGGCGCTCGTCCCCTGGAACGACGGGTTGCGGTTACGCAGTTCGGCGATGATCTCCGCGGCCGACTTTCCCTCGTCGACGAGCTGGCACACCGATTTCCCGGCGGCCACCGCACTATTCGGGTCTTGGTAGGTCAGGCCGGCCTGTTGGAGTTCCGCCAGGAAGGCTTTGTCGGTGCCGGCGTCCGCGCCGTCCCCGTCGTCGGCGTAGGCCGGGGCGGCGAGGCCGATCAGGACGACGGCGCTTGCCACTGCGGAGCGAAGTTTCATGACCCGTCGAGTGTCCCAGACTCGCGGCCGGCGCGCATCCGGCTAGGTGAGCCGCTGCAGCGGCCCGCTCGGGTCGTAATAGAGCTCCTGGCGGGCGATCAGGCCGTCGCGGTAGCGGTAGACGACCACGTAGGTCGAGCGCAGGCGTTGCCCACCCGAATCCCAGTCGAACCGCACGCGCACGAACGCGACGTCCCCGCCGGGCGCGATCGCGTGCTCGGTCGCCTCGTAGCGGATGGCCGAGCAGCCACGAATGGTGAGCGCGATGAATTCGAGCGTGCGCTCGATGCCTTCGATCTCGGCGGGCCAATCGAAGAGACGCACCGTCGGGCTCACATACACCACATCGGGTTGATAGAGATCCCGCGCGATCGCCGGATCGCCCTCGGCGAACGCCCGCGCGAAGCACGCCTCTTGCGCAAGCAGCGCGTCCTCGGAGATGCCGGGTGTGGTCATCGCCGCTCCCTCCGCCCGACGGCCCGTGCCGCCGAGCTTAATCGCCTGCCGTCCAACATGTTTCGTCGGCTTTTTCGTCGGCTAGGGTGACCGTATGTCAGCCGACCGAAAAGTCGTCTCTTCCGGCTCCGAATTCGAGTCGGTGGTCGGCTACTCGCGCGCCGTTCGCGTCGGCCCACACGTGGCGGTGGCGGGGACAACCGCACCCGGGCTAGCGGGCGACATCGCGGGCCAAACCCGAGAGGTGTTGCGCCGCATCGAGATTGCGCTCCAACAAGCGGGCGCCGAGCTCACCGACGTAATCCGGACGCGCATTTATGTCACCGACATCGCCCGCTGGCGCGAAGTTGCGGCGGTGCACGCGGAAGTCTTCGGTGAGGTGCGTCCCGCGGCGACGATGGTCGAGGTCGCCGCGCTCATCGCCCCCGAGCTGCTGGTGGAGATCGAAGCCGACGCCTACGTGGACTCCCCGGCCGAATCCGTGCCCTGACCCCCGCCGACCGCCGGGAACGTGCCGTCGGGCCCCGGCGCATAGGCCGTGACGCTCGTCACAGCGGCCACCGGGAGCGGGCCGTACAGATGCGGAAACAACATCGACCGGGGATCCGTCGGCACACCCGGCTCCCAACGCACCGGTGCGTTCAACCGGGCAGGATCGATATGCAGCAGCACCAGGTCGTCGCGACCGCGGTAGAGCCGGTTGGCCGGCAGATGCACCTGGTCGGGCGTCGAGAGATGGATGAACCGGTCCCCGGCGTCCGAGCCGGGCGCCGCCGGGCGAATTTCGCCGCGCACGCGGGCGTCTGCCCACGCTTTTGCGCCGCACAAATGCACCAACACGCCGGGAGCGAATGTCATGTTCGGTCACCTTAGAGCGAATGCCTAAACGCAGGTGGAAAAGCCCGTGAGAAACGACACACCCGATAACGATCGGGGAACAACGCGAAAACCCCGAACGTCTGAGACAGTGAACGTACGAAGGAACGGGAGAAGCCAATGAACGCAACTTTGACCAGTCCCGAGCTGACTAGAGCAGACCGCTGCGACCGCTGCGGTGCCGCCGCTCGGGTACGCGCCAAGCTGCCTTCCGGAGCTGAGCTTCTCTTCTGCCAGCACCACGCCAACGAGCACGAGGCCAAGCTCACCGAGCTGTCGGCCGTGCTGGAGGTCAGCGGCAACTAGGTCCGCCCAACTCACCCACCCGCAATGTGGAGGGCGGGCGCGGTGATCGGTAATGCTGGACTCCTATGAGCGATCAGATCGCAAGGCCGTCCCGCCACCACATCTGGCGAATCAGTCTCCGGACCCTATCCAAGAGCTGGGACGACTCGATCTTTTCCGAGTCGGCACAGGCCGGCTTCTGGTCGGCGCTCTCGCTGCCGCCGCTGCTGTTGGGAATGCTGGGCAGCTTGGCCTACGTCGCGCCGCTCTTCGGCCGGGATACCTTGCCGTCCATCGAAAAAAGCATCATCTCCACGACCCACAGCTTTTTCTCGTCGAGTGTCGTCAACGAGATCATCGTGCCCACCATCCGCGACGTCACCGCCAACGCGCGGGGCGAGGTGGTGTCGCTGGGTTTCGTGATCTCGCTGTGGGCGGGATCGTCGGCGATCTCGTCCTACGTCGACGCCGTGGTGGAGGCGCACGACCAGACCCCGCTGCGGCACCCGGTGCGGCAGCGATTCTTCGCGCTATTCCTCTACGTCGTGATGCTGGTGTTCGCGGTGGTGGCCGCGCCGGTCATGGTGATAGGGCCGCGCAAGGTCAGCGAGCACATCCCGTTCACCTTGGCCAACGTGCTGCGGTACGGGTACTACCCCGCGCTGATTCTCGGCCTGGTGATCGGGATCGTGCTCCTGTATCGGGTATCGCTGCCGGTTCCGCTGCCGACCCACCGGCTGGTCTTCGGCGCCGTGCTGGCGACGGCGTTCTTCGTGACCGCCACGCTGGGCCTGCGGTTCTACCTGAGGTGGATCACCAGCACCGGCTACACGTACGGCGCGCTGTCCACCCCGATCGCGTTCCTGCTGTTCGCGTTCTTCGGCGGGTTTGCCATCATGCTGGGCGCCGAACTCAACGCCGCCATTCAGGAGGAGTTTCCGGCGCCGGCGACGCACGCCCACCGGCTGCGCAACTGGTTGCTGGCGCGGACGCGGTCCGTCAGGGGTTCCACCGATTCCTCGCCGCAGCACGGCTCCGCCGCGGCCGAGCCGCCGGCCTGATCAGCCCTTCTTGAGCTTGTCGTAGATCTGCTTGCAGTCCGGGCAGACCGGCGAGCCCGGCTTGGCCGCCCGCGTGACGGGAAAGACCTCACCGCACAAGGCCACGACGTGGTTGCCCATCACCGCGCTCTCGGCGATCTTGTCCTTCTTGACGTAATGGAAGTATTTGGGGGTATCGCTGCCGGTCCCGTCGTCGACGCGTTCGTCGGTCTCGGTGCGTTCGATCGTCTGGGTCTGCATACCCCTCATTGTGCACTGCCGCCTGCGAAACCGGCCAAGCCGGAATCGATCGCGTGTGGGACAGTGGAGGAATGAAGCGCGGCTCCGATCCGGGGTTCGACGACGACAGGTTCGATGACTTCGACGGCCACAAGGGCCGGCCGGTGCTCATTACCGCCGCCGAACCCTCGTACGAAGAGCAGCATCGCGCGCGAGTACGTAAATACCTGACGCTGATGGCGTTCCGGGTTCCGGCGCTCATCTTCGCCGCGCTGGCCTATGGCGCGTGGCACAACGGCCTGATCTCGCTGCTGATCGTCGCGGCGTCGGTGCCGCTGCCGTGGATGGCCGTGCTGATCGCCAACGACCGCCCGCCGCGGCGCGCCAACGAGCCTCGGCGGTTCGACAACGAGCGGCGCCGCACCCCGTTGTTCCCGACGGCCGAGCGGCCCGCGCTCGAGGCTCGCCGGCACCCGCTGAACCACCCGGGGCCGGGCGGCGACACAGGTTCGGCGTAGGTTCCGGCCAACCGGCCATCGGAACGGACTTCTCAGGACATTCTCAGGTCTGGGACACATTCCTGCACGTCAAAGCGTGTGAGATTCGGATCGGCGGGAACTCCAAAGGCGGGTCTGTCGTTAAACGACGTGACAGTACAAGCCAATCGGGAGGTCGCTATGGCGAACGCCACCACTACCAGGATTGACGGCGATCTAGATGCTCAAAGCCCCGCTGCGGACCTAGTGCGCGTTTATCTGAACGGTATTGGTAAGACCGCGTTGCTCAACGCCGCCGGCGAGGTTGAACTGGCCAAGCGCATCGAGGCCGGGCTTTACGCCGAGCATCTGCTGCAAACGCGGAAGCGCCTCGGCGAGAACCGCAAACGCGAGCTGGCGGCCGTCGCGCGCGACGGCGAGGCTGCGCGCCGTCACCTGCTGGAAGCGAATCTGCGCCTGGTGGTTTCGCTCGCCAAGCGTTACACGGGCCGGGGCATGCCGCTGCTGGATCTCATTCAGGAGGGGAACCTGGGTCTGATCCGCGCGATGGAGAAGTTCGACTACACAAAGGGATTCAAGTTCTCGACGTACGCCACGTGGTGGATCCGCCAGGCGATCACCCGCGGCATGGCCGACCAGAGCCGCACCATTCGGCTGCCGGTTCACCTGGTCGAGCAGGTCAACAAGCTGGCGCGGATCAAGCGCGAGATGCATCAGAACCTGGGCCGCGAAGCCACCGACGAGGAGCTGGCCGCGGAATCCGGAATTCCGGTCGAAAAGATCAACGATCTGCTCGAGCACAGCCGCGACCCGGTGAGCCTGGACATGCCAGTGGGCTCGGAAGAAGAAGCCCCGCTCGGTGATTTCATCGAAGACGCCGAGGCGATGTCCGCCGAGAACGCGGTGATCGCCGAGCTGCTGCACACCGACATCCGCAGCGTGCTGGCCACGCTCGACGAGCGCGAGCACCAGGTGATCCGGTTGCGTTTCGGCCTGGACGACGGCCAACCGCGGACCCTGGACCAGATCGGCAAACTGTTCGGTCTGTCCCGCGAGCGGGTGCGTCAGATCGAGCGGGACGTGATGGCGAAACTGCGCAACGGCGAGCGCGCCGATCGGCTACGGTCGTACGCGAGCTAGCACCGCTAAACCAGAACCTGGTAGCAGACAGTATGCCCGCCGCTGATGCGGCGGGCATACTGTCTGCCTAGGACGCGTTAGACCCATTCGCGCAGCTGGCCAAGTAGACTCAGCGTCGACGGAGGGTGCTGAATGAACGAGCTGGTCGATACCACCGAGATGTATCTGCGCACTATCTACGACCTCGAGGAAGAGGGCGTGACGCCGCTGCGCGCCCGGATCGCCGAACGGCTCGACCAGAGTGGGCCGACCGTCAGCCAGACCGTGTCCCGCATGGAGCGCGACGGACTGCTCCACGTGGCGGGCGACCGCCACCTGGAGCTCACCGACAAGGGCAGGGCGCTGGCCATTTCCGTGATGCGCAAGCATCGCCTCGCCGAGCGGCTGCTCGTCGACGTCATCGGTTTGCCATGGGAAGAGGTGCACGCCGAGGCGTGCCGGTGGGAACACGTGATGAGCGAGGACGTCGAACGCCGACTGGTGAAGGTGCTCAACCACCCGACCACCTCCCCGTTCGGCAACCCCATCCCCGGCCTCTTGGACCTGGGCGTGGGCCCGGACTCCAGGGCCGAGGACGCCGACCTGGTCCGGTTGACCGAGTTGCCCGCCGGGTCGCCGGTGGCGGTGGTCGTCCGCCAGCTCACCGAGCATGTCCAGGGCGACATCGACCTGATCACGCGGCTCAAGGACGCCGGCGTGGTGCCCAACGCGCGAGTGACCGTCGAGACCAGCCCCGCCGGCGGCGGGGTGACCATCCTGATACCGGGCCACGAAAACGTCACCCTGCCGCACGAGATGGCGCACGCCGTCAAGGTCGAAAAGGTCTGAGCCACACCCCTATCCACGCGGCTAGCCCGCGCGTCGGCGGAATGCGCGCCGCGCCGGCAACCGCACGCCGAGGCGCTTGGCCAGGCGATACCCGCTGACCGCCAGCCCGCGGATCTGCTCGGGCCGCAGACCGGACTGCAGCGCGGTGTCCAGCATGCCCGCCATCCGATGGTCCGGCGCGCAGCGCAGCGCGGCATCCAGCGACACGCCGGCGAGCGGCCCGTCGCCGCGGGCGTAAGCGCTGAACGCGAGCAACACCAGCGCCTCGACGCGCCACGGCGGTGGCAGGGCGCGCGCCAGCGCGGCCCACAGCGACTCGGCGTCCCCGGCCTTCTGGCCGACCGCAAGGGCGTACAGGATGTCGCGCACCTGCGGGTCGCTTAGCGCGCAACCCAATTCCGCCACCTCGGCGTCGGAGAGGGGTTGACCACCGGCGACCCGGGCGGCGGCGGCCATCGCGTTGCGCACGTCGCGACGGCAGCGGCCCGCTGGGTCCGCGCCCGGCGCGGCTTCGCGCGCGGCCGCCCGCTCGGTCACCGCGACCGCCAACTCGGGGCGCTGCGCCCGCTCGTCGGGCGCGACGACGGCCTGCAGGTCGGCGCGGCGGCGATAGAGCCGCCGGCCGTCGAGTACCGCCGCGGCCGCCAACGGCGACGCCGACGGGTCGTCGACGGCGCCGCCCGCGCCGCACTCGTCCACACAGTGCCAGCGCCCGCCCGCCTCGACCCGATCCACCACGTGCACCGCCCACAGTTCGATGTCGTGTCGTGCCAGCGCCTCGGTGAGCGCGGCGCTCAGCTGCCGGTACTCCTCGTTGCACCCCGGGCAGTCCGCGCCCTCAGCCTCGACGATCACCGCGATCGCGGCCTCGGGCCCGGCCGCGCCGGCGACCTCGGCGAGATGCCCCACCCGCTCGACGAGTTCCGGACCGAGGTCGACCCGCAGCACCGACCCCAGTTCGCCGTCGCCTACCGACACCAGGACCAGTGAATTCTCCGGAACGAAGCCGAGAACGGCCGGTAGCGCGGCGATCAGCGCGCCGGGATGGTTCAGGTCGAAATCTGCTCGATGCGTCGTCATGGGCCCCACGCTGACGGCCGCCACCGTCAGGCCGCGCTCGCGCCCGCGGACCGGGCCGTCCGTCTGTGGAGAAAGTCGCGACTGTGGGCCTTATCGTCTATCCCATGGGTTCGATGCAGGAGTACGACATCGTCGTCATCGGTTCGGGACCGGGCGGCCAGAAGGCCGCCATCGCGTCGGCCAAACTCGGGAAATCCGTGGCGATCATCGAACGCGGCCGCATGCTCGGCGGTGTCTGCGTCAACACCGGCACGATCCCGTCAAAGACGTTGCGCGAGGCCGTGCTTTACCTCACCGGGATGAATCAGCGCGAGCTCTACGGCGCGAGCTACCGCGTGAAGGACCGGATCACGCCGGCCGACCTGCTGGCGCGGACCCAGCACGTGATCGGCAAGGAAGTCGACGTGGTGCGCAACCAGTTGATGCGCAACCGAATCGACCTGCTGCTCGGGCACGGCCGATTCATCGACCCGCACACCATCGTCGTCGAAGACCCCGGCCGCAGGGAAATGACCACCGTCAGTGGGGAATTCATCGTCATCGCCACCGGCACCCGACCGGCCCGGCCATCCGGCGTCGAGTTCGACGAGGAACGGGTGCTCGACTCCGACGGGATCCTGGACCTCAAATCCCTGCCCGCCTCGATGGTCGTCGTCGGCGCCGGCGTGATCGGCATCGAGTACGCCTCGATGTTCGCCGCGCTGGGCACCAAGGTCACCGTCGTGGAAAAGCGGGACGACATGCTGGATTTCTGCGACCCCGAGGTGGTCGAGGCGCTGAAGTTCCACCTGCGCGACCTCGCGGTGACGTTCCGCTTCGGCGAGGAGGTGACCGCCGTCGACGTCGGCTCGGCCGGCACCGTCACGACGCTGGCCAGCGGCAAACAGATTCCCGCCGAGACGGTCATGTACTCCGCGGGACGCCAGGGCCAGACCGACCACCTCGATCTGCACAATGCCGGCCTCGAGGTGGAGGGCCGCGGGCGGATCTGGGTCGACGACAAGTTCAAGACCAAGGTCGAACACATCTATGCCGTCGGCGACGTCATCGGCTTCCCCGCGCTCGCCGCGACCTCGATGGAACAGGGGCGGCTGGCCGCCTACCACGCGTTCGGCGAAGCGTGCGACGGCATCACCGACCTGCAGCCGATCGGGATCTACTCGATTCCCGAGATCTCCTACGTCGGGGCGACCGAGGTGGAACTGACCAAGGACGCGGTGCCCTATGAGGTCGGCGTCGCGCGGTACAAGGAGCTGGCCCGCGGCCAGATCGCCGGGGACTCCTACGGCATGCTCAAGCTGCTGGTGTCGACCGATGACCGAAAACTGTTGGGAGTCCACATCTTCGGCACCAGCGCCACCGAGATGGTGCACATCGGGCAGGCCGTGATGGGATGCGGCGGCACCGTCGACTACCTGGTCGACGCGGTGTTCAACTACCCGACGTTCTCGGAGGCATACAAGGTCGCCGCGCTCGACGTGACCAACAAGATGCGCGCGCTGTCTCAGTTCCGCCGCTAGGTCAGCAGCTGTCGTCGAGGTCGTTCGGCACGGGATCGCCGGGCCCGCCGGCTTCGGCGCGGGCCAGCAGCTGCGCGGTTTGGGCGTCGAACGGGGCGGAGTACGACACGTTCGCGGCGCACCCGCCGCGCTCGAAGCCACCGATCAGCCCGGTGAGGGTGGTGCCGCTGACCCACGGCGCGCCGCTGGTGCCGTCCACCAGCCCTTCGCACACCACCGAGGGGAAGCCGGCATCGTTGACCGACGTGCTGGTCTGACAGCCGATCGGCGAGCCGCCGACCCCGGCCGGATAGCCCATCACCGTGACGTGGCTGCCCGGCGGCGGCGTGGTACCCAGCGTGAGCGCCAGGCCGACATGTGATTCGACCGAGGTGCCGGCGTCGTTGCTGACCCGCGCGATCGCGTAATCGGCGTGTGGATCCTTGCCGGCCGTCCAGCGCGGGTCCAGGTAGACGGCGTCGGCCTTCCACACCGCGGCGGGCTGGGCGTCGCCGACGAGGCCGGGCGCGAAGGTGATCTTGGCGGCTCCGGCCAAACAGTGCGCCGCCGTGATCATCAGGTTCCCGCCCGTCGAATGCACGACGGAACCCGTGCAGACGTGCAGCGGCCCGTTGTCGATGAAGATCGCGCCGACGCGCCTGTCCGGGTCCACCGGGCCCGCGACCGCCTTCTGCTGGGGCTGGCTCATCCGCTGCACCAACGGGCCGGTGGCCACCGGGACGGTGATGGTGGGGCGCGCATGATCGGCGGGCCGGTCGCACGACGTCAGCAACGCCGCCACCCCGATCACCGCACACAGCAACACCCTCGGCACGCGCATTTGAGTGCAATCATGCCTGACCACGCGCTCGCAAGCACAATCATCGCGGACACGGTGTGTTGATAGTTTTGCCTGCTCGGCGCGGGGCGTACGGCACCGCACAGATTAAGGTCCGGCACCCGAGCGTTGCAGTAATTGGTGCCCATCGATTTGGGGGACACTGGTTTAAGGCACCCTGGAGAAACCCCCGAAAGGAGGCAACCCCGATGGCCCACGATCAAAGCCGGGACGACGGGCTCTATCAGCGAGGGCAGCCCGGCATGTACGAGCTCGAATTCCCGGGACCCCAGCTGTCGACGTCAGACGGCCGCGGCCCGGTGCTAGTGCACGCGCTGGAAGGGTTCTCCGACGCCGGTCACGCGATACGCCTGGCCGCCACGCACCTGAAGGACGCCCTGGACACCGAGCTGGTCGCGTCCTTCGCGATCGACGAATTGCTGGACTACCGCTCCCGGCGGCCGCTGATGACCTTCAAGACCGACCACTTCACCAATTACGACGATCCAGAGTTGAGCTTGTACGCGTTGCGGGACAGCGTCGGCACCCCATTCCTGTTGCTGGCCGGCATGGAGCCGGATCTGAAGTGGGAGCGCTTCGTCACCGCCGTGCGCTTGCTGGCCGAGCGACTGGGCGTGCGCCGCACGATCGGCCTGGGCACCGTCCCGATGGCAGTGCCACACACGCGGCCGATCACGCTGACCGCGCACTCCAACGACAAGGAACTGATCGCCGACTTCCAGCCGTGGATCTCCGAGATCCAGGTCCCGGGCAGCGCGTCCAACCTGCTCGAGTACCGGATGGCCCAGCATGGCCACGAGGTCGTCGGGTTCACCGTGCACGTGCCGCACTACCTGACGCAGACCGACTACCCCGCGGCCGCGCAGGCGCTGCTCGAGCAGGTGGCCAAGTCCGGGTCGCTGGAGCTGCCGCTGTCGGAGCTGACCGAAGCGGCCGCGGAAATCCGGGCCAAAATCGACGAGCAGGTGCAGGCCAGCGCGGAAGTCGCCCAAGTGGTGGCCGCGCTCGAGCGCCAGTACGATGCCTTCATCGACGCTCAGGCAAACAGGTCGTTACTGACTCGCGACGAGGACCTGCCTAGCGGCGAGGAGATTGGCGCAGAGTTTGAGCGATTCCTGGCGCAGCAGGCCGAGAAGAAGTCCGACGACGACGACTCGGGCTAACGCTCAGAACTGGCCCGACAACGAGGTGGGCGGATGACTGAGCGGAAGCGAAAGAGCAATCTTCGCCCGGTGCGGGAAGTGACCGCGCCGACCCTGCAGTTCCGAACCATCCACGGCTACAAGCGGGCGTTCCGCATCGCCGGCTCGGGCCCGGCCCTGCTGCTGATTCACGGCATCGGCGACAACTCCACCACGTGGAATACGGTGCAGGCCAAGCTCGCCCAACGTTTTACCGTGATCGCCCCCGACCTGCTGGGCCACGGGCAGTCGGACAAGCCGCGAGCCGACTACTCGGTCGCCGCCTACGCCAACGGGATGCGCGACCTGCTGTCCGTCCTCGACATCGAGCGCGTCACCATCGTGGGTCATTCGCTGGGCGGCGGGGTGGCGATGCAATTCGCCTACCAATTCCCGCATCTGGTCGATCGGCTGATTTTGGTCGCCGCCGGCGGCGTCACCAAGGATGTCAACGTCGTCTTCCGGCTCGCGTCGTTGCCGATGGGCAGCGAAGCCCTGGCCCTACTGCGGCTGCCCCTGGTGCTGCCGGCGGTTCAGCTGGCGGGGCGTCTGGCGGGCCTGGCGATCGGGTCGACCGACCTCGGCCGTGACCTGCCCAACGTGCTGCGGATACTGGACGACCTACCCGAACCGACGGCGTCGGCGGCGTTCAGCCGCACCCTGCGCGCCGTCGTGGACTGGCGCGGGCAGATCGTCACCATGCTGGACCGATGTTATTTGACCGAGGCCATCCCAGTGCAGATCATCTGGGGCAGCCGCGACGTAGTGGTCCCCGTCCGCCACGCCCGCATGGCACACGCCGCGATGCCCGGCTCCCGGCTGGAGATCTTTCAGCGCTCCGGCCATTTCCCCTTCCACGACGACCCGGCCCGCTTCATCGACGTCGTCCAGCGCTTCATCGACACCACCGAGCCCGCCGAATACGACCAGGCAGCGCTTCGCCAGTTGCTCCGCACGGGCAGCGGCGCGCAAACCGTCTCCGGCCCGGCCGACACCCGCGTCGCGGTCCTCAACGCCATGGGCTCCGACGAACGCAGCGCCACCTGATAATCGCGGCATTGCCCAGCGTCGTACAGTCGGGCCATGGGTATCGACGTCACGGTGCTGCGGGTGTTCACCGATCCCGACCGCAACTTCGGCAATCCCCTCGGCGTGGTCGATGCGAGTCAGGTCGACGCCGGCGACCGGCAACGGCTGGCCGCCCAATTGGGCTACAGCGAAACGATATTCGTCGATCTCCCGACCGCCGGCTCCCCCACTGCGCACGCCACGATCTACACCCCGCGAACCGAAATTCCGTTCGCCGGACATCCGACCGTCGGCCTGTCGTGGTGGCTGCGCGACAACGGCATGCCGGTCAACACGCTGCGGGTGCCGGCCGGCCTCGTGCAGGTCGGCTACCAGGATGAGCTGACGGTCATCAGCGCACGCTCGGAGTGGGCCCCCGAATTGTTCGTGCACGAATTCGATACGGTTGACGACCTGCTCGCCGCCGACCCCGCCGATTATCCCGACGACACCGCCCACTACCTGTGGGCGTGGATCGATCAAACCGCCGGATCGCTGCGAGCCCGCATGTTCGCCGCGAATCTGGGTGTGCCGGAGGACGAAGCGACCGGCTCCGCGGCGATACGGATCACCGACCACCTCAGCCGGGACCTGCGCATCACGCAGGGCAAGGGCTCCATGATCGAGACGACCTGGAGCCCCGAGGGCTGGGTTCGGGTGGCCGGGCGCGTCGTCAATGACGGTGTGACACAGCTGAATTGAGTTCCGGCTGGCACCGGGACCGGTCAGGACTTTCGGTGCAACACCGCGGCGAGGTGATGCTGCATGGGTTGCCCGACGGCACCCATCCGCACCGAGTACGACAGCTCGTCGCCGTCGATGCGCAACGAACGGCCAAGCGCGGACACCTCTTTGGCGGTCGGGGCCAACCCGACGTCGGTGGTGGACAACTCCACCTCGATGCGCTGGCCGGTCACCGAATACGTGCCCACCTCGATTTCGGTGATGCCGCTCGGGTGCGCCAGGACCAGCTCGACGTGACCCGGCTGCGGCACCCGAAGGTATCCGGTCTCGGCGTGCAACGGTTTGCCGTCGGCCACCGCTTTGGTCTTCTGCGCATACGCCAGAAACGGTTTGCCCACATGGGAGAACACGACTTCCTCGAGATACTCGAAGGGCTGGATCGTCGGGTATTCTCCGGCGCCTCGACCGGCCCAGGTGCCGAGCAGAGGCGCCAGCGCCGCGACGTTGGGATGCAAGTCGGCAGGCATGAAAACAGCCTAGCGAGTGGCCGGTTCCGGATCCGTCGGCACGTTGCGGTGCGCGCGCAGCGCTTCGATCTCGCGCTCGAAATCCTCCGCCGACGAGAACGACCGATACACCGACGCGAATCGCAGGTAGGCCACCTCGTCCAGGTCGCGCAACGGCCCCAGGATTGCCAGGCCGACCTCATGGCTCGGGACCTCCGGCGAGCCCGCGGCGCGCACCGCGTCTTCCACCTGCTGGGCCAGTAGGTTCAGCGCGTCCTCGTCGACCTGCCGGCCCTGACACGCGCGGCGGACGCCTTTGATGACCTTCTCGCGGCTGAACGGCTCGGTCACGCCGCTGCGTTTGACGACGGCAAGGACCGCGGTTTCCACGGTGGTGAACCGCCGCCCGCATTCGGGACAGGACCGGCGGCGCCGAATCGCCTGGCCTTCATCGGTTTCCCGCGAGTCGATCACCCGGGAATCGGGATGCCGGCAGAACGGACAGTGCATGACCGCTCCTTCGCCGTGCCGATACCTCGCAGAACACTCCGAGCGTACCCGCGCGCCGCCCACCGGGGCCAATACCGCCGCGATAAGGATCCGTCCACCTCCGCGGGAGCCGAGCAGCCTTGGCGTAGAGCGGTTTTCGCAATGCGCCGCCACGCCGTCAGCCGACCGGCGCGATCAGCGTCTGGCCGGCGTCCAGCGCGGGCGAGTTCAGGTCGTTGAGTTCGCGGATGCGGTCGGCCACCTGGCGAGCCGGCGCGTCCGGCGCCACCCGGTGCGCGACATCTTGCAGGGACTCCCCGGCTTCGACCCGCACGACGGCCAGCCTGTCGGGCACCGCGGCGGCCTTAGGGCCGGAGTCGCCGTTGGCCTGCTGCCCGAGGTTCGCGACCAGCCCCAGCCACAGGGTGATCACCCCGGCGAGCAGGGCCAGCCCGACCGTCGTCAGCAGCGTGACGGGACGCTTGCGATGCGGCGCGACCGACATCGCGACGCCGGTGCCGTGGTAACGCATGGGCGCGCCGGCCGGCCGTGACGAGCGCGGACGGCGGGAGCGCACCAGCCGTTCCCCGTCGTAGCGGGGACAGTCGACCAGCCCACTGGCCGGGCGCCGGGTGCCGCTGGTACGCGGCGAGACTGTGTGGATGACTGTCATGTCCATTCCTCCGGTCAACTAAATCCTCGCTCGTGTGTTCGACTATAGTCGCTCGTGTGTTCGAAACCCGAACATTTGAGCGAAGCGTGTCGGACGACCCAAACGTTAGACCCCGGTACCGACAAGTTCGTCGCCGAACCTCGGCCACCACCCCTCACATGCAGGAGAAGTACCCGGTCCCCCCGAAAGTTACACGCGTGTGATTCACCCGTTTTAGGGTCTTAATTCACCGCCCCTAGAGTCGTTCGACCCCGGTTCGATGACGCCGCGACACGCCAGTCGAACACATGTTTGATTCTTGGCGGCCCGCGGGCTACATTCAGTGCCATGAGCGACAGCAACGACACTTCCGCCGCCGGCGCGGCCGGCCGGTTGCATTCCGTGGATCCATCGCTTACCGAGCGGCAGCGCACCATCCTCAAGGTCATCCGCGAGTCGGTGACCAGCCGCGGTTATCCGCCGAGCATCCGGGAAATCGGAGACGCCGTCGGGCTGACGTCGACGTCGTCGGTGGCTCACCAACTGCGCACCCTGGAGCGCAAGGGGTACCTGCGCCGCGACCCGAACCGGCCCCGGGCCGTCGACGTCCGCGGTGTCGACGACGTCCCGGCGGCGGCGGTGCCCGCCACCGAAGTCGCCGGCTCGGACGCCCTGCCGGAACCGACCTTCGTCCCCGTGCTCGGGCGCATCGCGGCCGGCGGCCCGATCCTTGCGGAAGAGGCGGTCGAGGACGTCTTCCCGTTGCCCCGCGAATTGGTCGGCGAGGGCGCGCTGTTCCTGCTCAAGGTGGTCGGCGACTCCATGGTCGAAGCCGCGATCTGTGACGGCGACTGGGTGGTGGTGCGGCAGCAGAATGTCGCCGACAACGGCGACATCGTCGCCGCCATGCTCGACGGCGAGGCCACCGTCAAGACGTTCAAGCGCGCGGGCGGTCAGGTGTGGCTGATGCCGCACAATCCCGCATTCGATCCCATCCCCGGCAACGAGGCGACCGTGCTCGGCAAGGTCGTCACGGTGATCCGCAAGATTTAGCGAGCGGGGTCAGTCGGCCTTCGTAAAGCCGTTGGCCTGCGCGACTTCTTCGCTGGACAACCAGATCTCGGCGAGCGTGTCCGGGTAGAGCTCGCTCTCCGGGGTGTAGTACAGGCCGAAGCGCGCGCTGGCCTTGATGGGATATCCGTCCGGCATCTGATACGGATCATCCAACGGCAGGTGGATGGTCGGGCGTCCGGCCGGGCCCGAGACCTCTTCGGCGTCGACGGCGGCGTGCCGCCCAGGCCTCGGCCCGGCGGCGGGGACGACGCCCGGTGCCGCGACGTCTGGGGCGGTGTGCGCGACCGCGACGTCGGGATACCCGACGTCCGAATCGACCGGCTCCGGCGCCGCGGCGGGGTAGGCGTCCTCCGGATGGGCAGCATCCGCTGGGGTATGCGGAACGGCCACGTCCGGATATTCGGCTTCTTCGGCCTCAAGGGCTTCGTCAACGTCGAGATAGGCCGGTTCGTCCTCTTCCGGATAGCCGGCCTCCGGGTAGGCGGCCTCGGGGTAGGCGGGTTCTGGGTAGGCGGCCTCGGGGTAGTCGGATCCGGCGAGAACCTCCTCTGACACGACGGGTATGGAATCGGTGTCCACCGCGTCGGGGTCTTCCTCCTCGATCCCCGACTCGATCACCGACTCGATCCCCGACCGGTCCGCGCCCTCATCGGGTGCGGGCGGCCATTCGCCGCCGTATTCCGCGGCGGCCTCGTCGCCGCGCGACCAGCTGACCCGGGCTCCGGACTCGTCGCCCGCCTCTTCGGATGGTTGCGGCTCGCCGAACAGGAAGTGGTCGGTGGCGGCATCGGCGTGGACGCGGGCGTCCTCGTGAGCGTCCTCGTGGCCGTAGTCGTGGCCCCAGTGCCCGTCGGCGACGGCGTCGTAGCCGCCGAGGTCGACGTCGCGGTCGTGCTGGTAGGCGGCGGCCGCCGCGGCCTCCCGCCGGGCGCGACGCCGGCGCAACCCCAAGGGCAGAAACGCCAGCAGCGCAAGCACTATCGCGACCGGAATGACGACCAGCAGATACCACGAATGCCAGGCGAACTTCTTGGCGTGGGGCGGCATCGCCGCGCCGCTGGGCTGATTCTGCCCCGACACCTGCAGGCCGGAGAGCAACGGCGCCAGGTTGGACGGCTCGGTTGTGAACGTGTTCTTCGCGCGGTTCCACGAGATCTTGCCGCCGGTGAACTTCTGCGAGATCACGTCGCCGTCCACGGCTTGATCGCCGACCGGCGCGCCCAGCTTCCCGCCGGCACCGCGAAGCTTGTCCCACGCGGCCTTCATGGCACCACGGACGATGAACGCGCCGTGCTCGCGTGTCCAGAAGATCACCGGCTTGTCGGCAGCGGCGAACGTGCAACTCCGGCTGGAGGGAATGCCGCCGTCGGACTCGTTGGCGATCGGGAACCCCAGGTCGCTTCCTACTGGCCCGCCCGCCGACTCGTACTTGGCCAGAATGTCGCTCTCGATAGCGCTTGCGCCGGTGGCCGGGCTGAAAAACACCTTGCCGCCGGCAAAATTCTGGGCGATTCCGTCACCGCCGATGGGATATTGCCCGCCCTGCTTGGCGCCCAGCGGGCCCGAGGCGCCACCCGCGGCACGCCAGGCCATGTTGATGGCCGCGGTGGGATCGGTCGCCACCTG
The DNA here is from genome assembly GCF_001954045.1 of Mycobacterium sp. SP-6446. Lineage (NCBI taxonomy): Bacteria > Bacillati > Actinomycetota > Actinomycetes > Mycobacteriales > Mycobacteriaceae > Mycobacterium > Mycobacterium sp. SP-6446. The sequence continues at coordinate 32,025 of NZ_MBEM01000154.1, forward strand.
CAGACCCTTGAGCTGGTCGGCCAATGCCGGCGGGGTGGTGGTGAAGTCCTTGGTCTTGCGGTTCCAGGAGATTTGACCGCCGTTGAACTTCTGCGAAATGACCTCGCCGTCGTAGGTTTCATCGCCGGCCGGTGCGCCGAGCACGCCGCCGGAGCTGCCGAGTTTGTCCCACGCCGCGTTCATCGCGCCGCGCACGACGAACGCGCCGTGCTCGGCCGTCCAAAAAATCACGGGCTTGTCGCTGGCGGAGAAGGTCGCCACGCGGCTGTCGGGTCCGGCGAGGCCGGGAACTTCGTTGATGGTCGGGAATCCGAGATCGCTGTTGACCGGGCCGCCGAGCGCCTCGTACTTGTCCAGGATCGGCCCGTACACGAACTTGGCGCCCGTGTCGGTGGTGTAGAACATCTTGCCGCCGTCGAAGTCCAGGACGAATCCGTCACCGGCCGGGTAGACGTCGCCCTTCCGGGCGCCCAGCGGTGAACCGTCGCCGCCGGCCTTCTCCCACGCGGCCATCATGGCCGCCTCGGCGTCGCCGATCGGGGATGCCGAGGCTCCGGGTGCCAGGAATGCCGCGGCCGCCACGGCGGCCGCCATGCTGATCAGCGCGCGCCCGAATAGCCTGCGCAATCGACCTCCCTGCCCGTTCACCAAGCCTCCCAGCCGACGGATAGGCCCCGGTTTGTGGCCATTCCCGCATCCTGCAGACCCTGCGAGCGGGTGATACCCCCACCGCGAGTGACTAACCCGCGTGGGTACGCATTATCGCCGGGCTCGCATAACTTTGCTCCAGCGAGCAGAAAATGCGAAGCCAAATCACGAATTTTGGGAAAACGGATATCGCTCCGATGTCGAAATGATGCGCGACCGCACCCATGTCGCGACCGGCCAGCATCCAAACGCATGTGCCGACGGTACGCGAGGCCGTCAATTGACCCGGAATCTACCCGGCCAAAACGGCGATACGCGAAATAGATCAATTTGCCGCACGGTCACATTTCGTTGGCCGCCAACGCGATTGCGTCCCGCGCGATGCGCCGACGGCGGCCGCCTCCGGCCTAGACACCGAGGCCGCGGCCGATGATCTCCTTCATGATCTCGGTCGTGCCGCCGTAGATCGTCTGAACCCGGGCATCGAGATAGGCACGCGCGACCGGGTATTCGCGCATGTAGCCGTATCCGCCGTGCAGCTGCAGGCAGCGGTCGATCAGCTGCACCTGCTTCTCGGTGGAGTACCACTTGGCCATCGCGGCCTGTTCGGCCGTCAGCTTCTCCTCGAGGTGCAGCCGGATGAACTCGTCGACCATGACGCGCACCACGGTGGCCTCGGTCGCCAGCTCGGCGAGCACGAAGCGACTGTTCTGGAAGCTGCCGATCGGTTTGCCAAAAGCCTTGCGCTCCTTGGTGTATTGCACCGTGTCGTTCAGCACGGCTTCCATCGCGGCGGCCGCCATGATCGCGATCGAGATTCGCTCCTGCGGCAGGTTCTGCATGAGGTAGATGAACCCCTTGCCCTCCTCGCCGAGCAGGTTTTCGGCAGGAACATGGACGTCGGTGAACGACAACTCGGCGGTGTCCTGCGCGTCCAGTCCGATCTTGTCCAGGTGGCGGCCGCGTTCGAAGCCCTTCATGCCGCGCTCGACGACGAGCAGCGAAAAGCCCTGCGCGCCCATCTCGGGATCCGTCTGCGCCACCACGATCACCAGGTCCGAGTTGATCCCGTTGGTGATGAACGTCTTTGAGCCGTTGAGCACGTAGTGATCGCCGTGCTTGACGGCACGGGTCTTGATGCCCTGTAGGTCACTGCCGGTGCCCGGCTCGGTCATCGCGATCGCCGTGATCAACTCCCCGCTGCAGAACTTGGGCAGCCAGCGCTGCTTCTGCTCTTCGGTGGCCAGGCGCAACAGGTAGGGCGCCACCACGTCGTTTTGCAGGCCGAATCCGATGCCGCTGTAGCGCCCGGCCGTGGTCTCCTCGGTGACGATCGTGTTGTACCGGAAATCGGGGTTGCCGCCGCCGCCGTACTCCTCGGGCACGGCCATGCCGAGGAAGCCCTGTTTGCCGGCCTCGAGCCACACTTCGCGGTCGACGATCTTGGCCTTCTCCCATTCGTCGTGATACGGCGCGACGTGACGATCGAGGAAGGCGCGGTAGGACTCGCGGAACAAATCGTGCTCGGGCTCGAAAAGAGTGCGCTGGTACTTGATGGCACTGCTCATAACTGACCTCCGGGCGACGGGGACTCTGCCGCCCAAGATATACCAACCAGACGGTTGGTCGGCGGCTGGGCGGCCGGGCCCGGCTGAGGCTTACTTCGCGGAGAACTCGCGCAGGCTCGCGGCCAGCGCGACCGGAACGCGGGCCACCAGGCGAGTGCCCTGCGAGTTGTGCTCGGCCTGCTGTACCCGGCCGTCGGCGTGCACGCGGGCCACCAGGTCACCGCGGTCGTAGGGGATCACCACGTCGACGGCGGTGTCGGTGGGCGCCGCGAGTTCGGCGATCCGGCGGCGCAGCGCGTCGATGCCGTCGCCGGTGCGCGCGGACACGAACAGCGCCCCGGGCAGCCCGTGGCGAAGCTTGGCCAGCGTCAGATCGCTTGCGGCATCGACCTTGTTCACCACCAACAGCTCCGGCGGCGGGGCACCGTCGCGGTCGGCCGTGTAGGGGGTGAAGACTTCCGAAATCACCTGCCGTACCGCATCGATCTGGGCAAAGGGGTTGACGTCGGAGCCGTCGACGACGTGCACCAGCAGGTCGGCGTCGACGACTTCCTCCAGCGTGGAGCGAAACGCCTCGACCAGCTGGGTGGGCAGGTGCCTGACGAACCCGACCGTGTCGGTCAGCACGAACGGCCGAGCCCATTTGGTTCCGGGGTCGAACTCCGCGCGCCGGGTGGTGGGCTCCAGCGTCGCGAACAACGCGTCCTCCACCAGCACCCCGGCCCCGGTCAGCGCGTTGAGCAGGCTGGACTTGCCCGCATTGGTGTATCCGACGATGGCGATCGACGGGATGTCGCTGCCGAGCCGACGGCTGCGCTGGGTGTCGCGAGCCTGCTTCATGTCCTTGATCTCGCGGCGCAGCTTGGACATTCGCTCGCGGATGCGGCGCCGGTCCGTCTCGATTTTGGTCTCACCGGGACCGCGCAGACCCACGCCGCCGCCGCTGCCGCCGGCGCGTCCACCGGCCTGCCGGGACATCGACTCACCCCAGCCGCGCAGCCGCGGCAGCATGTACTCCATCTGGGCCAGCGACACCTGCGCCTTGCCTTCCCGGCTGGTGGCGTGCTGGGCGAAGATGTCGAGGATCAGCGCGGTGCGGTCGATGACCTTGACCTTGACGGCCTTCTCCAGCGCGGTCAGCTGCGCCGGTGACAGTTCACCGTCGCAGATGACGGTGTCGGCGCCGGTCGCCAGGACGACCTCGCGCAATTCCTGCGCCTTGCCCGAGCCGATGTAGGTGGACGGATCGGGCTTGTCGCGGCGCTGGATGAGGCCTTCGAGCACCAGCGAGCCGGCGGTCTCGGCCAGGGCGGCCAGCTCGGCCAGGCTCGCCTGGTTGTCGGCGGCGCTGCCCTGCGTCCAGACGCCGACCAGCACCACGCGCTCCAGCCGGAGCTGGCGGTACTCGACCTCGGAGATGTCGGCGAGTTCGGTCGACAGCCCGGCGACGCGGCGCAGCGCCGATCGGTCTTCGAGGGCGAGCTCGCCCGCGCTGGGTTCTAGATCCGGCTGATCGTGAAAGGGAGTTTCTGGATGAGTCATAGGCAATTAGCAATAGTGCACGCTAAATCGGTTGCGCGCACCCGATTTAGCGCTGCTGTGCGCGCCACCATTCCTCGCTGATCTCGCCACGGGCCACCAGCACCGACGGGCCGCGCAGGTAGCTGGTGGCGTCGGTGATGGTGACCGTGACGTCGCCGCCCGGCACCCGTACGGTCAGCGTCCCGGTGTCCGCGCCGGCATCGGCCAGCGCGGCGACCGCGGCGGCGACCGTTCCCGTGCCGCAGGATCGGGTTTCGCCCACACCGCGCTCGTGGACCCGCATGTGAGTCACCCCGCCGACGGCCGGGGTGAGGACTTCGACATTGACGCCGTCGGGGAATTGCGCGCGGTCGAATTGCACCGGGGCGGCCACGTCCAGCGCGGCGAGCTCGTCGGGGGTCAGCCGCGGATCCACGCACGCCAGGTGCGGGTTGCCCACGTCGACCGCCAGCCCGGTGAATCGCCGGCCGCCGACGACGGCCGCAAACGCGTCGCCGCCGCTGCCCAGCCGGTTCGCCTTGCCCATGTCGACGGTGACGTCGGCGTCGGTCGCGTCGGCGTGGTGCAGGGTGACCGGCCGCGGGCCGGCCAGCGATCCCACGACGAACTCATCGCGCGACTCCAGACCGCTGACCCGCAAGTAGTGTGCGAAGACCCGCACACCGTTGCCGCACATCTGAGCGATCGATCCATCGGCGTTGCGGTAATCCATGTACCAGTCGCTCGTCCCGACGCCGTCGGGCAGGCGCTCGAGCACCCCGGTGGCCACGGCCGCGTCGGCCGTGGTGATCCGCAGCACGCCGTCGGCGCCCAATCCGCGGCGCCGGTCGCACAACGCGGCCACCGACTCCGGGGTGAGCGCCAGTTCGGCGCCGACGTCGGGCAGCAGCACGAAATCGTTTTGCGTGCCGTGCCCCTTAGCGAAGATCACCAGCTCAGGATACGTGCCGCCACGCCCGCACCGCTTCGTCGACGACGCGGGTGCGGTCGGCTTCGCCTTTTTCAGACTCGAGCCAGTGCACCCGGTGGTCGCGGCGAAACCAGGAGCGCTGCCGCCGCACGTACCGGCGGGTGCCGACGTAGGTTTGTTCGCGCGCCGCGCGCAGCAGGTCGGACGCGCCGCCGGCGTCCAGCGCCGCGAGTACTTGGGCGTAGCCCAGCGCACGCGAGGCGGTGACGCCGTCGCGCAGGCCCTGTTTGAGGAGTGCGCGTACCTCGTCGACCAGGCCTTGCTCGAACATCGTATCTGTGCGGCGCGCCAATCTCTCGTCGAGAAGCGTTGTGTCACAATCTAATCCGATGATGACGGTGCCCCAGCGCGGAGTGCCGATGCGCGGCGCGGACGCGGCGAACGGCTGGCCGGTGAGCTCCACCACTTCGAGCGCCCGTACCGTGCGCCGGCCGTCGGTGGGCAGGATCGCGGCGGCCGCCGCGGGGTCGCGCCGGGCCAGCTCGGCGTGCAGCGGCCCCACCCCCTCCTCGGCGAGCCGTCGCTCCCAGCGCGCGCGCACCGCGGGATCGGTCGCGGGGAACGACCAGTCGTCGAGCAGCGACTGGACGTAGAGCATCGAGCCGCCGACCACCACCGGCAGCGCGCCCCGGGCGGCGATCGCGTCGATGTCAGCGGCGGCGGCCCGCTGGTAGCGGGCGACGGTCGCGGTCTCGGTGACGTCGAGCACGTCGAGCTGGTGGTGCGGGATGCCGCGGCGGGCCTCGACGGGCAGCTTGGCGGTTCCGATGTCCATGCCGCGATAGAGCTGCATCGCGTCGGCGTTGATGATCTCTACCGCGAGTTCGCCGCTGAGACGCTCGGCGACGTCGAGCGCCAGCTGCGACTTGCCGGTACCGGTCGGGCCGATGATCGCGAGCGGTCGCACGGCTTGGCTCACGGCTGCCAGGCGCCGACGAAGTAGCCCACCCCGTAGGGCGCTCCGCGGTAGAGCTCCTTGGCCGATCGCGGCCCCGGTTCGGCCAGCCCCGCCAGCACGTGGAAGGCGACCCGGCCCCGGATCTCCGGCGCCAGCCGGGTCAATGCGGCGGCATCGCCGGTTGCCAACGCGTCGTCGAGGGCCAGCTGGGCGTCGGCGTTGCCGGGGTGGTAGCCGCCGGGCGCGCTCGGTGTCAGGGTGTTGGCGCCGTCGGCGATGACCAACACTCCGACAGGGTCGGGCGCCCGGTCGATCGCGGCGCGTAGTTGCCGGCCATGCGTCAGCGCGGTGTCGGCGTCGTGGTCATCGCGGTAGACGTGGACCCGCGCGCTGGCCTCGGGCCGGACCTGGCCGCGAACCCAGGCGGCAAGCAGCGCGCACAGAGGCATCTCGGCCGGTCGCTCGGCCGCGGTTTGGGGCGACAGCCGGACCCGCACGTCGGCGCCGAAGCCCGCGAAGGTGCCCACGCCGTCGGGACCGAGGACGTCGTCCGCTCGTCCCGTCCCGACGACGATCCAGCGCGGCGGCAGCAGGGCGGCCGCGGCCAGGACCGCGGCGGACGCGTCGGCCAATTCGGCGGCGGCCGTTCCGGCGAGCTGCGGGACGAGCACCGGCGCCGAGGGAATGATCGCGATGGCGCTCAGCACGCCACCAAACTAACGGACGGATCGACCGCGTCAGGTGATCGTGCGGCTTTCCTCCGACGGGGCCGCATCGCTCTGCGGCGGTTCGTCCTGCGCCGCGGGAGCCACGGTGCGCTTGAGGTCGCGCCCAGTCTCCGCCGCGATCGACGCGGCCTCCCCACGGGCCAGCGCTACCGTCGCGACAATCACCATGGCCACCGCCGCGACCAGCACGAACGCCTGGGGCCCGTGGGCGTCGAACGTCTCGCCGAGAAGAAACACCCCGAGTACCCCGCCGACTAGCGGCTTGGCCACGGTCATCGTCGGCAACGACGCGGTCAGCGCCCCGGCACGAAAGGCCGACTGCTGGAAAATCATCCCGGCCAGCATCAGCACTAGCCACGGAAAGAACTCCGGCGAAGTCAGGGCGGCGCCCAAGCCTTCTTCGAGCAGTTCGACGAGGCCCTTGGTCAGCACCGCGAACAACGCCAACGACGAACCCGCCACCAGGGCCAGCAGCACGGCCGCGACCGGGCGACCGGACCAGATGCGCGCCCCCAGCAAACACAACACCAGGATGGGACCCATGACCAGAGCCACGATGATCCACTGGGACAGCGCTCCCCGCTGCTGACCGACCGTCGGGTCGCCCACGATGATGACCACCGCCAAAGAACCGGCCAGCACGATCGCCCAGATCCACTCCCAGCGGGTGACCCGGTGCCCGGTCAGCCGCGCATAGATCGGCAGGGCAAACAGAAGCGCGGTCACCTGTAGCGAGGTCACCAAGACCACCGACCCCCACGCCAGGGCCCCGGCCTGCAGGCTGTAGTTGACGATCGCCGCCAGGCCGCCCAACCACCACCGCTTGTCGCGCAACGACATACGGAACAACTCGAGATGCCCGACGTGTTTGTCGGTGATTTCGTGTGCGGATCGCTGCCGGATGACGTCGCCCATCGCGGAGGCCAGCGCCGCGCACAAGGCAATCAGTGCCGCGACGTCCACTTTGGACATGGGAACCCCCTCACCAGCGCTCCCCCCAAAGCTTTCCGTACACGTGCAGTTTCATACGGGTTCTCGACTACTGTAGTTCGACTGTAGTTCGACCGGGGTGCCATCCCGGCCACAATCGCGGCGCGGCGAGCGCATCAATACTTATCGCCGGCCCTCACCATAGAGGGCTGCCAAGGTGGCCGCGCACAGTCCGCCAAGCTGCTTGAATACTGTGGGAAGCGCTTAGGGAAGTATCGGTGCCGCTACGCGCGGCAGGCGCGCGGAACACCACCCGCGCGAAGGTGGCAAAGGGCAGGTGACGAGCGATGACCGCTGACGAGCCCCGCGGCAACGATTCACCTACGCCGTCGCCGCGTCCGGGACCGCGACCCGGGCCGCGACCGACTTCGCGGCCCGCAATCCACCCGGTCGCCGTGCCCCCGTCGAGCGATCCGCACCAGTTCGGGCGCGTCGACGACGACGGCACCGTCTGGCTGATCAGCGCGGCGGGCGAACGCATCGTCGGATCCTGGCAGGCCGGCGACCGCGAGGCCGCGTTCGCACACTTCGGCCGCCGGTTCGATGACCTCGCCACCGAGATCACGCTGATGGAAGAACGGCTGACGTCGGGTACCGGCGATGCCCGCAAGATCAAAGCCCACGCATCCGAACTGGCCGAGGCGCTGCCGACCGCGTGCGTACTGGGCGACATCGATGCCCTCGCGGGCCGGCTGACGACGCTGCTCGAGCACGCCGGGGCGGCGGCGGCCGCCGACAAGTCCCGCCGCGAGGAGCATCGCGCCGCTCAGACCGCCCGCAAGGAGGCGCTGGCGGCCGAGGCCGAGCAGCTGGCCGCAAACTCGACCCAATGGAAAATCGCCGGCGACCGGCTGCGAGCGATCCTCGACGAGTGGAAGACGATCAGCGGCCTGGACCGCAAGGTCGACGACGCGTTGTGGAAGCGCTACTCGGCCGCCCGCGAAGCCTTCAACCGGCGCCGGGGCGCCCACTTCGCCGAGCTGGACCGCGAGCGATCGGGGGTTCGGGAATCCAAGGAGCGGCTCTGCGAACGGGCCGAAGAGCTGTCCGATTCGACGGACTGGACCGCGACCAGCGCGGAATTCCGCAAGCTGCTCTCCGAATGGAAGGCGGCGGGCCGGGCCAGCAGGGACGTCGACGACGCCTTGTGGCGCCGCTTCAAGGCCGCCCAGGACACGTTTTTCACCGCACGCAATGCCGCTGCGGCGGAAAAGGATTCGGAGTTGCGGGCCAATGCCACCGCCAAGGAGGCGCTGCTCGCCGAAGCGGAGAAGCTCGACACGAGCAATCACGACGCGGCCCGGGCGGCGCTGCGATCGATCGCGGAGAAGTGGGACGCGATCGGCCGAGTCCCCCGTGAGCGCTCCGCCGAGTTGGAGCGGCGGCTGCGGGCGGTCGAGAAAAAGGTGCGCGACGCCGGTGAATCGGATTGGTCCGATCCCCAGGCGCAGGCCCGCGCCGAGCAGTTCGCGACCCGGGCCGAGCAATACGAACAGCAGGCGCGCAAGGCCGAGGCGGCCGGCCGCACCAAAGAAGCCGAGGAGGCCAAAGCCAACGCCGCGCAGTGGCGGCAGTGGGCCGACGCGGCGGCCGAGGCGCTGACGCGGCGGACCTAGGCTTCGGGTTTTTCCGGACCGTCGGGTTTTTCGGGGGTTTCGTTTTTGTCGAGGCTGTCCAGCAGCGTCTTCGACTGCTGCTGCGCCACGATCCGGCGCCTTTGCTCCTCGGCCGCGAGTTGCACGATGGTGCGGGCCCACACCACCCGGGCCCAGTGAAACGTCAACAGAATCACCGTGATCCACGCCACGATCAGGCCCACACCCGGGCCGGGATGACCGGCGGCCACGGTCTGGCGCGACCACACCGCCAGCAGCCCGGCGCCGCTGGCGATCGCCGTGCCCGCTAGCGCGATCCATGCCAGCGCCCACCGCCGGGTCAGCAATGCCAGCATCGAGAATCCGACGCCGAACACCAGCGCCAGCCAGGCGAACACCCGCAACGGCAGGCCCAGCGCGGCCGCACCCGCACCGTGGCTGGAAAACAGGACATCCCATCCCCGCACAGCGCCGGTGTGCGGCAGGATGAACGAACCCAGCAGCACGAACACCAGAATGGCGACGACGAATGCCCTTGGGCCGGGGTCGATCTCACGCGCGACGCGGCGCTCCGCGGCCTCGATTTCGGCACGCAGGGCGTCGATGTCGGCGTGTTCCTTTTCCTGTTCATTCATAGCGCGCATCCAAGCGGTTGGGCGGTGGCGGCGGACGGCCCCACACCGGGCATGCCGAGGCCGACGCCGCGCGGGCGTTGTCCTGCGGAGTCACCGGCCCGCGTGCGGCGGTGGGTCAGCACCCCGGCGTCCGCGACGAGGTGGTGCGGCGCGGCCCCGGTGACGGCCGTGGTGATGATGTCGCCGGGCCGCACCGCCGTGTCGGCGGAAAAGTGCACCAGCCGGCCGTCGCGGGCGCGTCCGGTCATGCGCGATGTCCGGCTGTCCTTGCGTCCTTCGCCGGTGGCCACGAGCAACTCGACGGTCTGCCCGATCAGCGCGCGGTTGCCCTCCAGCGAGATCTGCTCCTGCAGCTCGATCAGGCGCTCGTAGCGTTCCTGCACAACAGCTTTCGGGATCTGGCCGTCGAGTTCGGCGGCCGGGGTGCCGGGCCGCTTGGAGTACTGGAAGGTGAACGCGGCCGCGAACCGAGCCTGCCGCACCACGTCGAGCGTGGCCGCGAAATCCTCTTCGGTCTCGCCGGGAAATCCGACGATCAGGTCCGTGGTGATGGCCGCGTGCGGCATCGCCGCCCGAACCCGGTCGATGATGCCCAGATAACGATCGGCGCGGTACGACCGCCGCATCGCGCGCAGCACCCGGTCGGATCCGGACTGCAGCGGCATGTGCAGGGCCGGGCACACGTTCGGCGTCTGCGCCATCGCCTCGATAACGTCGTCGGTGAACTCGGCCGGATGCGGGGAGGTGAACCGGACGCGTTCCAGCTTGTCGATTTCTCCGCAGGCGCGCAGTAGCTCGGCGAAGGCGCCGCGATTCCGCGGCAGCTCGGGGTCGGCGAAGGAAACCCCATAGGCGTTGACGTTCTGGCCGAGCAGCGTCACCTCGAGCACGCCGTCGTCCACCAGGGACCTCACCTCGGCCAGAATGTCGTCCGGACTGCGGTCGACTTCCTTGCCGCGCAACGACGGGACGATGCAGAAGGTGCAGCTGTTGTTGCACCCGACGGAGATGGAAACCCAAGCGGCGTACGCGGATTCGCGTGCGCTGGGCAGCGACGACGGAAACTGCTGCAACGCCTCGGCGATCTCTACCTGGGCGACCTTGTTGTGCCGGGCGCGGTCGAGCAGCGTGGGCAGCGATCCGATGTTGTGCGTGCCGAAGACGACGTCGACCCACGGCGCCTTGCGCAGCACTGCGTCTCGATCTTTTTGGGCCAGGCAGCCACCGACCGCGATCTGCATATCGGGATTGCCCCGCTTGCGCGGAGCCAGATGGCTGAGGTTGCCGTACAGCTTGTTGTCCGCGTTCTCGCGCACGGCGCAGGTGTTGAACACCACCACGTCGGCATCGGTCCCGTCGGCGGCCCGTTGGTAGCCGGCCGCCTCGAGCAGCCCGGCCAGGCGTTCGGAATCGTGGACGTTCATCTGGCAGCCATAGGTGCGCACCTGGTAGGTACGCGCCCCCGAAACGTCTCGGGCCACCGTCGAAGTCACGGGGCCATGGTACGGCGACCGGCTCCCACCGGATTAATCCGCAGCTACACCCGCCGGCGCTCCCGCTCGGCCGCCAGCTCGGCGAAGACGACCTCGCAGGCCAGGCTCTGGCCGTAGCCACGCCGCGCCAGCATCCCGACCAGCCTGCGGCTCACCTTTGCGTCGTCGCCAGCCAGCGTCTCGCGCCGCAGCTTGGCACGCACCAGCTGCTCGGCCCGATCGCGCTCGGCGCCGGCGTCGATCCCGGCCAATGCCGCGGTGATCGCGTCGTTGTCGACGCCCTTGGTATGCAACTCGGCGGCCAGGGCGCGCCGGCTCTTTCCGGCCCTCGCCCGCCGGGACGCCACCCATTGTTGGGCGAAATCGGCGTCGTCGACCAAGCCCACGGACGCCAGTCGATCCAATACCCGGGCGCTGACGTCGTCGGGATATCCGCGTCTGGCCAGCTGACCGGACAGCTCGGCCCGCGTGCGCGATCTCGCGGTGAGCAGGCGCAGGCACAACGCCCGCGCCTGCTCCTCGCGAGAGGGCTCAGAAGTCGACGGGGGCGGGCAGGACACCATCGGCTGAGGGGTCATCGGTCACGACCGCGCCAATGCCAAGCTTTTCCTTGATCTTCTTCTCGATCTCGTTGGCAATGTCGGCGTTCTCCATCAGGAAAGTGCGGACGTTCTCCTTGCCCTGGCCGAGCTGCTCGCCCTCGTAGGTGAACCAGGAACCGGACTTGCGGATGAAGCCCTGATCCACACCCATGTCGATCAGCGAACCCTCCCGGCTGATTCCCCGGCCGTAGAGGATGTCGAACTCGGCCTGCTTGAACGGCGGCGCCACCTTGTTCTTGACGACCTTGACCCGGGTGCGGTTGCCGACCGCGTTGGTGCCGTCCTTGAGCGTCTCGATCCGGCGCACGTCCATGCGCACCGACGCGTAGAACTTCAAAGCCTTTCCACCCGTGGTGGTTTCGGGACTGCCGAACATCACCCCGATCTTCTCGCGGAGCTGGTTGATGAAGATCGCCGTGGTTCCCGAATTGTTCAGCGCGCCAGTCATTTTCCGCAGCGCCTGGCTCATCAGCCGGGCCTGCAGCCCGACGTGGCTGTCCCCCATCTCGCCCTCGAGTTCCGCTCGCGGCACCAGGGCCGCGACCGAGTCGATGACCAGGATGTCCAGCGCGCCGGAGCGGATCAGCATGTCGGCGATCTCCAGCGCCTGCTCACCGGTGTCGGGCTGGCTGACCAGCAGCGAATCGGTGTCGACGCCGAGCTTCTTTGCGTAGTCGGGGTCCAGGGCGTGCTCGGCGTCGATGAACGCCGCGACGCCGCCGGCGGCCTGGGCGTTGGCCACCGCGTGCAGTGCGACGGTGGTCTTACCCGAGGACTCCGGACCGTAGATCTCCACGACCCTGCCGCGCGGCAGGCCGCCGATGCCCAGGGCCACGTCCAGTGCGATGGATCCGGTCGGGATGATCGAGATCGGCTGACGCGTCTCGTCGCCGAGACGCATCACCGAGCCTTTGCCGTAGCTCTTTTCGATCTGGGCCATCGCCAGGTCGAGAGCCTTCTCGCGGTCGGGGGCTTGCGTCATGGTGCCTCTTCCTATCGTCGGTGTGTTCGGTGACCGGTATCGGTCGGTTGGCCGTGACCCTAGGCGCGGGGTCCGACAAGTCTCCGAACGCTCACCACAGTAGCCGAACACGTGTTCGATTCAAGAGGACACGCCGGGCACGGTAACGGCGTATGGCAACATTTGCTACCGAAAGGCGCTGACGGGGCCAAAGCAGCCTGCTAAAGCCGAGGAAACCGGTGTGAATCCGGTGCGGTCCCGCCACTGTGATCGGGGACGGACACGTCCTGACCCGAGAGCCAGATACTCACCGTCAGCGCTTCCTCACGACAACTGGGGCGGATTTCCCCAGAGAGGTTTGGTCGCGCATGGACATTTCTGCCGAGCTGGCCGAAATATCTTCTTACAAACGGTTTTTCACCTTCACTGTCGGGGGCGACGCAGTCGGATGGCATCCGGTCGGGCAGTCCTACGCCGACGGTTTCAGTGATCTGATCGACGCCACCGCCCGGCGCTATCGCACGTCGGACCTGCGGATCGCCGCCTCGCTGGTTCATCTCGGCCACGCCACCCGCCTGTGGTCACCCGTGCTCGCGTGCGCGCTGGGGCACGGGGTCGTTCCGGATCTTAAAGGCCTGCAGCGCGCCGATGACGCGGCCCAACTTCGAATGCCCGAGCCCGTCGGACAAGCCGTCGACTCGCCCTCCGCGGATTTGCTGTACCGCATCGTCGTGAAACAACACATGAAGCCGTTCGCCGCCGGCCTGCGGGTCAAACTGGCCCCCGCCCTGCTCGCGGGCAACATCGCGTCCGCACTCATGGGAGCGTCGCGAACCCTGCTCTCGGCCCGGCCCGATCTGCGCGGCCCCATCCTCGACATCACCGACTCACTGCTGGACACCGGCATGTTGGCCGGATGCGGTGTGATCACCAGCGCACACCTGGGTTTCAGGCGTCGCAGCTGCTGCCTCTTCTATCGCATCCCCGGGAAGTCCGTGTGCGCCGATTGCGTCTTTCGCCGGATACGCCGTAGCAACAGATGAGTGTGCGTAGTCGCTCACGCCCAAGCGCGCGGCTTCACCACTGATCGCGGGGCACGTCGAAGTCGACGCACAACGCCCGCCAGACGTCGCGCGGCTCGATGCCATCCTCGATGGCCTGGGCCGCAGTCCGGCCGTCGAACCCGGTCAGCACGTGATCCACCAGCACCGATGCGCCATAAGCGGCGCCGAAGCGCAACACCACCCGTTCGTTGAACTCCGTCAGCCGCACGCCAGCCAAGATACTGGGCGGCCGGCGCCTTACCCCGCGAGAGCCAGCGCTTCGTGGCACACCCGCACCGGGTCGGCGACCCCGTCGATGCCGGCGGCCGCTTCGCGAGCGGCCTCGCGGTAGCGGGGCGTGGACAGCACCTCGTTGGTCGCGGCCACCAGCGCGTCGGCGGTCAGCGGCCGGACCAGCCGCGCACTGCCCTGACGCACCACTCGATTGGCCATCTCCCACTGATCTCCCCCGCCGGGAACCACCACCAGGGGCACGCCGGCGAGCAGCGTCTTGGTCACCATCCCGTGACCGCCGCCGCAGATCACCACGTCGGCGTGCGTCAACAGCTCGGCCTGGCGTCCCAACCCCACCACCGCCCACCGCGGCACGGCCAGATCCGGTCCGTCCAGCCGCGACACCACCAACCGCGATCCCGCCGGCAGCGTGTCGCCCGGCGTCAGGTGCCGCAGCGCGACGTCGTCCAATCCGGCGGTCCCGGTCGCAGCGGTCGACGGCGCGACCACCACCACCGGCCCGCGGCCCGGCGGGACCTCGAACACCCGGTCGGTCGGCTCGAAGTGCAACGGGCCGACCACCACGGCCTCGTCCGGCCAGTCCGGACGAGGCATCTCCAGCGCCGGCAGCGTGGCGATCAGCCGTCGCAGCGGCCCGGGATCGACGGCGGGCAGCCCGATCTGCAGGCGGACGGCGGCACGCTGCTTGATCCCGGCCCGCCAGGAGCGCGCGGTCAGCGCGCGCATCGTGGCGTCGCGCAGCCGGCCGCGGATGCCGGTGCCGGGCGCGAGTCCGCTGCCTATCGGCGGCAATCCCTTGGACGGCAGGTACAGCGGATGCGGGTTGAGCTCGATCCACGGAATGCCCAGCAGCTCGGCGGCCATGCCGCCGCCCGCGGTGATGACATCGGACACCACCAGGTCGGGTCCCAGCTCGCGCAGGGCGGGCACGTTGAGCTCCGCCATCCGCGCCGCGCGCCCATGGATTCTGGCGCCGGCGTCGACGTCGTCGTCGGTGGCGGCGAGGCCGTCCAGCGCGACCGCGTCGATCCCGGCGCCGCGGGCGGTGTCGATCCATTCCTCACCGGTGAACAGGGTGGGCTCGTCGCCGGCCTCGCGAAACCGCAGGCACAGCGCGATCGCCGGAAACGAGTGCCCGGGATCCGGCCCGGCGACGACGGCGACGCGCATCATCCCCACCCTGCCACAGCGCCGGACGGCCCGGCTCGCCTACGCTGGCAGCCATGACCGAGCCGACTGGTACGGCCGTCGCGAACACCAGGACGGTCGAAGGTTTCCTGAACGCCTTGCAGGACGCGGATTACGAAACCGCGGAGGCGTCGTTGGACGACAATCTTGTCTACGAGAACGTCGGACTGCCGACAATCCATGGCCGCGCCAGAGCGATGAAGCTGTTCCGGCAGATGGACGGGCGTGCCGCGTTCGAGGTCAAGATCCACCGCATCGCCGCGGACGGGGCCGCGGTGCTCACCGAACGCAGCGACGCGCTGATCTTCGGTCCGCTGCGGCTTCAGTTCTGGGTCTGCGGCGTGTTCGAGGTGCACGACGGGCGAATCACCCTGTGGCGCGACTACTTTGACTTCTTCGACATGCTCAAGGCCACGGCGCGTGGGCTTGCCGCATTGGTAATACCGTCGCTCAAAGCGTCGTTCTGACAGGGCATGACGACAGACATGGCCAACGACAGCGTCCGCACCAAGCCCAACGCCCTGCAGTACATCCGCTATTGCTGCGGGCGGCGGCTACCCGACTCGATGCGGGATTGGGTGCGCAACGACTTGGCCGGCAAGGGCGCCGTCGCGCGGATGATGATCCGCGTCGCGGTGCCGGCGGTGTTGGTGCTCATCCCGTTCTGGTTCATCCCGACTACGCTCGACGTCCATCTGAGCATGACGCTGCCGATTCTCATTCCGTTCGTGTATTTCTCGCACGCGCTCAACAAAGTGTGGCGCCGGCACATGCTGGCGGTGCATGGGCTGGATCCCGGGCTCGTCGACGAACGCGCCCGGGCGCGCGACGCGCACATCCACCAGGCGTACATCGAGCGCTACGGCCCGCGACCGGACGATTAGCGGCGCGCTACTTGCGCAGCAGTCCGCCGAGTTCGTCGAACGCCTGCGCCCAGCCGAGCAGACGATCCGTCGCTCCGACCAACTCGTCGCGGTAGCGTTGCTGCGACGCGGCTAACGCCCCCCCGGCACCACCACCGCCGTTGGCCGATGACACCAATTGTGCTGCGGCGGTGACCATTTCATTGTATTGACGGACGCCCGCGCTCAGCTGCGCGGTGAATGCGTTGATGGTGGGCACCAGATACGACCGCGACGACTCCGAATAGTGCACCGCCCGCTCCATCGACACGACCTCGGCCGCGGTGGAAGCCATCGCCGCCGAGGTCTTGTTCGCCGCCGCGGTCAGGTCGCGGATTTCGGCCGCCGGCAACATGGCGCCCCGCTCGATCACACCCAGCAGCGAGAAGAACCCGCGTTCGGAGGCGCCCAGCGCGTACATCGCGGGTCGCGCGGCCGAACCGGGCGGCGGCAGCCTGCGCGCGTTGGCGGGCCGGCTCGCCGGCAGTGGCTCGGATCGCAGCCAGTGGTAGCGAAGCAGCAGCAACGTCGCCGGAATCACCATGACGACCGCGATGGCCCCGGTGATCTCCAGCAGCAACGCGAACCAGCCCCAGGCCGCGAGCACGGCCGTGACCACCGCCCAGAACACGCAGCCGGCGGCGAATATCAGGCCCCACCGCAGCGCGCGGCGGCGCCGTCGCAGCAGCCGGGCGCGTGGGTCCGCGGCGGCGCTGATCTTCTGGGCCACCAGGTCGGAAAGGTCGGCGGCGGTGTCCAGCCCGCGCCGCAACAACGCACGCCAGGACCCGCGCCCCGTCGCGTTCACCGACATCGTGGGACCCTTCGCGGTTTAGGACTGACCGAAGGGCTTCTCGGCGGCTTGTCCGCCGGTCTCGGCGGGCGCGGGAGTGGCCGGGGTGGCGTCCGGCGCGGCAGTCGAGCCGGTCGGCAGGGCTTCGCCGCGCATCGACGCGCGGATCTGCTCCAGCCGCGAGTGACCGGCCATCTGCACACCGGCCTGCTCGACTTCGAGCATTCGCCCCTGCACGGAACCCTGCGCAAGCTCGGCCGCGCCCACCGCGTTGGCGTAGCGTCGTTCGATCTTGTCGCGCACCTCTTCGAGGCTCGGTGTGTTGCCGGGGGCGGCGATCTCGCTCATCGACCGCAGCGACGCGCTGACCTGCTCTTGCATCTTCGCCTGCTCGAGCTGGCTGAGCAGCTTGGTGCGCTCGGCGATCTTCTGCTGCAGCACCATCGAATTCTGTTCGACGGCCTTCTTGGCCTGGGCCGCCGCCTGCAGCGCCTGGTCGTGCAGCGTCTTGAGATCTTCGACGCTCTGCTCGGCGGTCACCAGCTGGGCCGCGAACGCCTCGGCGGCATTGTTGTACTCGGTGGCCTTCGCGGTGTCTCCGGACGACGTGGCCTGGTCGGCCAAGGTGAGGGCCTGGCGCACATTGACCTGCAGTTTTTCGATGTCCGCCAGCTGACGGTTGAGCCGCATCTCCAGCTGACGCTGGTTGCCGATCACCTGGGCGGCCTGCTGCGTCAGGGCCTGATGGGTGCGCTGTGCTTCCTCGATGGCCTGCTGAATCTGGACTTTGGGATCGGCGTGCTCGTCAATTTTCGCGTTGAACAACGCCATGACGTACTTCCACGCTTTGACGAACGGATTGGCCATTGGTTAGCTCCGCCTTCGCTACTTGTGGGCCCGGTAGGCCTTGGGTAGAGCCCTGCTGGGCTCGTACTCACCCTGCCGCTCAATTTAGTGGGGCGCTCAGGCCACCGCCAGAGACGCCACCGGCGGAATGACGACCTTGGTGCCGGGGTCGATGGTGGAACCGCTTGCGACGGTGGTCGGCTCGCCAGTCGGCTCGCTGCGCGCGGCGCGTTCCTCGCTCGCCATCCGCTCGCCGGCGTCGGTGAGGACCGTCGACAGCGGAACCTCCAACGCATCGCAGATCGCGTTGAGCAGCTCGCTGGAGGGTTCTTTGCGGCCGCGCTCCACCTCGGACAGGTACCCGAGGCTCACCCGAGCCGCATCGGACACCTCGCGCAACGTCCGTCCCTGCGTTGTCCGGGCCAGGCGCAACACGTCGCCGATGACCTCGCGCACCAATGGCGGCATTCCCGCTCTCCTTCGTCCCGGTTCGTTCCAGTCAGGCCTGCTCGACACGAGCTCTCTAGGTCAACGCCGGCACCGGTGGCCTAGTTCCCGATCAGGATTCCCGCTCAGCCCGTCGTCTGGCGAATTTCCCGGACGGCGGACGCGACGTAGTCGATGCCGGTCACCACGGTGAGCACGACCGCCGCCGCCATCACCACCGAAGCCCCCACCAGGAACGGCCCCGAGAGGGGTAGCACGAACAACCCGATCGCCAGCGCCTGGACCACGGTCTTGACTTTGCCGCCCCAGCTGGCGGGAATGACTCCGCGACGAATCACCGTCAACCGCAACAGGGTCACCCCGACCTCGCGAGTCAGGATCAGCACGGTGACCCACCACGGGAGGTTCCCAAGCATCGACAATCCGATCAGCGCCGACCCGATCAGCGTCTTGTCGGCGACCGGATCGACGAACGCGCCGAATTCGGTCGCCATGCCGTAGTTGCGGGCCAGCAAGCCGTCCAGCCGGTCGGTGATCATGGCGATCGTGAAAATCACGAAAGCGACTATGCGCCCGACGATTTGGTGGCCGTCTCCGGCGAACAGAGCGAGCAAAAAGATCGGGACCAGCACTAGGCGCAACAACGTGAGGATGTTCGCGAGGTTGGCGATCCGGGCACGCCGCACTATCGGACCCGTTTGCGGCTGCCCCGACACCGCAACAGAATAACGGTTGACCAGCGCAGGCGTGGCCGATGTCAATACTGTTGACCCGTGACCGAAAGCCAACAGGATCAGCGGCCGGTGGTCCGGCGCGCGCGAACATCCGATGTGCCCGCGATCAAAGAACTCGTCGACACCTATTCCGGAAAGATCCTGCTGGAAAAGAACCTGGTGACGCTCTATGAGGCCGTTCAGGAGTTCTGGGTGGCCGAACTCTCGGGAAAAGTGGTCGGTTGCGGGGCGCTGCACGTGTTGTGGTCCGACCTCGGCGAGATCCGAACCGTCGCCGTCGATCCGGCCGCGACGGGCCGTGGCGTCGGCCACGCGATCGTCAACCGGCTGCTCGAAGTCGCCCGCGAGCTGCAGTTGCAGCGGTTGTTCGTGCTGACCTTCGAGACCGAGTTCTTCGGCAAGCACGGGTTCAGCGAAATCGAGGGCACGCCCGTCACCGCCGAGGTGTTCGAGGAGATGTGCCGCTCCTACGACATCGGTGTCGCCGAGTTCCTGGACCTGAGCTACGTCAAGCCGAACATTCTGGGCAATACCCGGATGCTGCTGCTGCTCTGACTATTCGTCGGGGCTCACTCGTCTTGGAGGTCGGATCCGCTCGCGGAGCCCCGGATCGCGGCCAACGTCGCCGCCAGCTCGTCGGGCTTGACCAGCACGTCACGCGCCTTGGATCCCTCGCTGGGCCCCACGATGCCGCGGGTCTCCATCAGGTCCATCAAGCGGCCCGCTTTGGCGAAGCCGACGCGCAGCTTGCGCTGCAGCATCGAGGTGGAACCGAACTGGCTGGACACCACCAGCTCGACGGCCTGCAAGAACACGTCCATGTCGTCGCCGATGTCCGGGTCGACGTCGGTGCGCTCACTGGTCGGCTTGGCTGTGGTCACGCCGTCGGTGTATTCGGGTTCGGCCTGGTCCTTGCAGGCGGCGACGACGGCGTGGATCTCCTCGTCGGTGATGTACGCCCCCTGCAAGCGCAGGGGCTTGCTGGCGCCCATCGGCAGGAACAGGCCGTCGCCCATCCCGATCAGCTTCTCGGCGCCCGCCTGGTCCAGGATCACCCGGCTGTCGGTGAGCGACGACGTCGCGAACGACAGCCGGGCCGGCACATTGGTCTTGATGAGCCCGGTCACCACGTCGACCGACGGTCGCTGGGTGGCCAGCACCAGGTGGATGCCCGCGGCCCGGGCCTTCTGGGTGATCCGCACGATGGCGTCCTCGACGTCGCGCGGCGAGGTCATCATCAGGTCGGCCAGCTCGTCGACGATCGCCACGACATACGGGTACGGGCGGTACTCCCGCTGACTGCCCAGCGGCGTCGTGATGGCACCCGATCGCACCTTGGCGTTGAAGTCGTCGATGTGACGCACCCGCGACGCCTGCATGTCCTGGTAGCGCTGTTCCATCTCCTCGACCAACCACGCCAGCGCGGCCGCCGCCTTCTTCGGCTGCGTGATGATCGGGGTGATCAGATGCGGAATGCCTTCGTACGGCGTCAGTTCCACCATCTTCGGGTCGATCAGGATCATCCTGACCTCCTCCGGGGTGGCCCGGGTCAGCAGCGACACCAGCATGGAGTTGACGAAGCTGGACTTGCCGGAGCCCGTGGAGCCGGCCACCAGCAGGTGCGGCATCTTGGCCAGGTTGGCCGAGATGAAATCGCCCTCGATGTCCTTGCCCAGCCCGATCACCAGCGGGTGGTGATCGCGGCGGGTCGACGGCGCGGTGAGCACGTCGGCCAGGCGCACCATTTCGCGATCGGTGTTGGGCACCTCGATGCCCACGGCCGACTTGCCCGGGATCGGCGCCAGCATGCGGACGCTTTCGGTGGCGACCGCATAGGCGATGTTCTTCTGCAGCGCGGTGATCTTCTCCACCTTGACGCCGGGGCCGAGCTCGACCTCGTAGCGCGTGACGGTGGGCCCGCGGGTGCAGCCGGTGACGGCCGCGTCGACCTTGAACTGGGTGAGCACCTCGCCGATCGCAGTGGCCATCTGGTTGTTGGCCGCGCTGCGCTTTTTGGGCGGATCGCCGGCGACCAGCAGGTCCAGCGACGGCAGCGTGTAGGGGCCCTCGACGACCCGGTCGGTGACCGGGACCTGCTTGCGGGAGCCGCGGCGGGCGCGCGGTTTGGCGGCTTCGAAGGCCGGTTCGGGGACCGTGGGGGTTTCGTCGTACACGTCGTCGCCGGCGCCCTCCGACGACCACGCCTGTGGTTCCGGATCGAAGGGTGGCTCCTCGTCATCGAACCGGTCGTCGAACTCGTCGGCGTAGTCGTAGGCGGACTCGTCGTAGTCACCGTCTGCGTCGTCGATCAACCGGGTGCCGAACGTGGCCCGAATCATGTCCGGCAACTCGCGGATGGTGGTCCCGGTCAGGAGCAGCAGGCCGAACATGAAGCCGATGAACAACAGGGGCGCGGCGATCCAGGGCGTCAGGCCGTCCGACAATGGGCCACCGATGGCGAAGCCGATGAATCCGGCCGCGCGCCTGCGCAATTCGGGATCTTCCGGGGAGCCGGACCATAGGTGGCGCAGGCCGAGGACCGACAGGGCGATCAGGCTGGCGCCGAGGATCAGCCGGGGCCGCGCGTCGGGGTTGGGCCGGGTGCGCATCAACGCCACCGCGACGCCGCCCAAGACCACCGGCAGCGCCAGGACGGCCGACCCGATGAACGTCCGGAGCACGACGTCGACCCAGGCGCCGATCGGCCGGGCGGCGTCGAACCACGAGCTGGCTGCGACGACGACGGCCAGGCCGAGCAGAACCAGCGCGATCCCGTCGCGGCGATGCCCGGCGTCGATGTCGCGGGCCCGCCCGATCGAGCGCGCCGCGCCGCCGGTGCCGCGCGCCGCCATCAGCCAGGTGGCGCGGATGGCGCGGCCGCAGGTCAGCCCCGCGGCCACCAGTACCGAAGGATTGCGGCGTTTGGCGGGCCTACCGGGCCGCCGGCGGGGTGCGGCCGGTCGCGCACTTCGGGACCTGCCCCGCGAAGCGGCCTTTGACCTGCTCGTTCGGGTTCTTGAGCGGGCCGCGGTCTTACTAGCCATGGGGGCCAGGGTAGTCGTAAATACATCATCTGCACCACCCGCCACACTGGTAACGGCGATCCTCTCCCTCGGGCGCCGCGGCGGCCCCCGGAAGGCGTCGGTAGGGTGACGAACGGTGATCAAAGTCACGCCGCTCCCCGCCCTGCCCAGGAGGCCCTAACATGCCCGTCGTCGTCGTCGCCACCATGACCGTCAAACCCGAATCGGTCGACACCGTCCGCGACATCCTCACCAGCGCCGTGCAAGAGGTGCACGACGAGCCGGGCTGCCAGTTGTACTCGCTGCACGAAACCGGTGAGACGTTCGTGTTCGTCGAGCAATGGGCCGACCCCGAGGCGCTCAAGGCGCACAGCACCGCGCCGGCGATCGGCAAGATGTTCGCGGCGGCCGGCGAGCACCTGGCCGGGGCACCGGACATCAAGATGCTGCAGCCGGTGCCCGCGGGCGATCCGGACAAAGGGCAACTGCGCCGGTGAGCCCCGGCCGGCCACTCGAGGGCCCACTGAACGGCAGGGTCGCGCTCATCACCGGCGCCGCCCGCGGTCAGGGTCGTGCGCATGCGGTGCGGCTGGCCGCCGACGGCGCGAATGTGATCGCGGTCGACCTGTGCGCGCAGATCGAGAGTGTCCCGTATCCGCTGGCCACTCCGGAGGATCTGGCGGAGACCGTCAAGCTGGTCGAGGACACCGGGGCACGCATCGTCGCCCAACAGGGCGATGTCCGCGATCGCGAATCGCTCTCGGCCGCAGTGCAGGCCGGCCTTGACGAGTTCGGTCGCCTCGACATCGTGGTGGCCAACGCCGGCATCGCCCCGATGCAGTCCGGCGGCGATGGCTGGCGCGACGTCATCGACGTCAACCTCACCGGGGTGCACCACACCGTGGAGGCCGCGATGCCGACGATGGTCTCCCAGGGCAGCGGCGGTTCGATCGTGCTGATCAGTTCGGCCGCCGGACTGGCCGGCATCGGCAGCGCCGACGCCGGCTCCATCGGCTATGCCGCGGCCAAACACGGTATCGTCGGGTTGATGCGTGTATACGCCAATTTGCTTGCCCGCCACAACATCCGGGTCAACTCGATACATCCGTCCGGGGTCGACACCCCGATGATCAACAACGAGTACACCCGGCGGTGGCTCGCCGACCTCGTCGCGCAGTCCGATTCACCTCCGGACATGGGCAACGCGCTGCCGGTGCAGGTGCTGGCGCCGGCCGACATCGCCGACGCGGTGGCATGGCTGGTATCCGATCAGGCTCGCTACCTCACCGGCGTCGCGTTGCCGGTAGATGCCGGCTACTTGAACAAGCGATAGCCATGGCGCGAAACCCCGTGGCGCAGACCGCCTTCGGCCCGATGGTATTGGCGGCCGTCGAACAGAACGAACCGCCCGGGCGGCGCCTGGTCGACGACGACCTCGCGGACCTGTTCTTGCCGGCCCCACTGCGCTGGCTCGTCGCCGCGACCCGCGCCGCCCCGATCCGCCGTCTGATGATCCGCGGATCGGAGTTCACCGGCCCCGGGTTATGGGTGAACATGGCCTGCCGCAAGCGTTTCATCGCCGACAAGCTTGCCGAAGCACGCGACAACATCGACGCCGTCGTCATCCTCGGCGCCGGATTGGACACCCGCCCGTACCGGCTGACCCGGCAGGTGCGGATGCCCGTCTTCGAGGTGGACCTGCCCGTCAACATCGCCCGCAAGGCCAAGACGGTCCGACGGGTGCTGGGCGAGCCGCCGCTGTCGGTTCGGCTGGTGGCACTGGACTTCGAACGCGATGACCTGCTCACCTCGTTGGCCGAGCACGGCTATCGCACCGATTATCGGGCCTTCTTCATCTGCGAGGGCGTCACCCAATACCTCACCGAAGACGGTGTCCGGCGAACCCTCGAGGGACTGCGCGCGGCCGCCCCGGGCAGCCGATTCGTGTTCACCTACGTCCGCCGCGACTTCATCGACGGGACCAACCTCTACGGCACCCGGACGCTCTACCGCAACACCCGCGAGCGCCATCAGCTTTGGCACTTCGGCCTGCAGCCCGACGAGGTCGCCGGGTTCATCGGTGAATACGGGTGGCGGCTGGTGGAGCAGGCCGGACCCGACGAGTTCGTCCAGCGCTACGTCGAGCCCACCGGTCGCAAGCTCCCGGCATCACAGCTGGAGTGGTCGGTGTACGCGGAGAAGACTTAAGCCGAAGGCGGCGACCCGCTAGACCTCGATGACGGTCGGCACGATCATCGGCTGGCGGCGGTAGGTTTCGCCCACCCATTTGCCGACGGTGCGCCGCACCGCCTGCGCGATGCGCGGCGCATCGGTCACATCGTTGGCAACCAACGATTCCAGCTCCGCCTCGACCTTGCGGGCGGCGGGCTCGAGCGCCTTGGGATCTTCGGAGAATCCGCGCGAATGTAGTTGCGGCGGGGCCACCGGACGCCCGGTGCCGCGCTTGACCACCACGGTTATCGCAACGAAACCGGAAGACAGGATGAGCCGTTCGCCCAGGGTGATGTCGCCGACGTCGCCGGTGATCAGACCGTCGACGAACATCTGGCCGACCGGTACCGCGCCCGCGATGGAAGCCTTGCCCGCCACCAGGTCGACGCTGACGCCGTTCTCGGCCAACAGGATCGACTCCGGCGGCACGCCGGCGCGCGCCGCCAGCTTGGAGTTGGCGCGCAGCATCCGCCAGGTGCCGTGCACCGGCATCACGTTGCGCGGCCGCACCCCGTTGTACAGAAACAGCAGCTCGCCGGCGTAGGCGTGGCCCGAAACATGAACGCGCACTTGCTGATTGGTGACCACCCGGGCCCCGATCTTGGCCAGCGAGTCGATGACACCGTACACCGCTTCCTCGTTGCCCGGGATCAGCGACGACGACAGGATGATCAGGTCACCGGCGGTCAGCGTGATGCTGCGATGCTCGCCGCGAGACATCCGCGACAACGCCGACATCGGCTCGCCCTGAGTGCCGGTGGTGATCAGCACCACCTGGTCGGGCGCCATCATCTCGGCGGCGGAGATGTCGATGACGTCGGAATCGGCCACCCGCAGGAACCCCAGTTCGCGGGCGATGCCCATGTTGCGCACCATGGATCGCCCGACGAACGACACCCGCCGCCCAAGCGCGACCGCGGCGTCGATGATCTGCTGCACGCGATCGACGTTGGAGGCGAAACACGCCACGATGACCCGCCCGTCGGCGCCCCTGATCAGGCGGTGCAGGGTCGGGCCGACCTCGCTCTCCGACGGCCCGACGCCGGGGATCTCGGAGTTGGTCGAGTCGCACAAGAACAGGTCCACGCCCGCGTCGCCGAGCCGCGACATGCCGGGCAGGTCGGTGGGGCGGCCGTCCAGCGGCAGCTGGTCGAGCTTGATGTCGCCGGTGTGCAGGACGGTTCCCGCGCCGGTGTAGACCGCGATGGCCAACGCGTCGGGGATGGAGTGGTTGACGGCGAAGTATTCGCACTCGAACACCCCGTGCCGGGTGCTTTGGCCCTCTTTGACCTCGACGAAGGCCGGCTTGATGCGATGCTCGCGGCATTTCGCGGCGACCAGCGCCAAGGTGAACTTCGATCCGACGACGGGGATGTCCGGCCGCAGCTTGAGCAGAAAGGGGATCGCCCCGATGTGGTCTTCGTGCGCATGGGTCAGCACCAGCGCCTCGATGTCGTCGAGCCGATCTTCGATGTGGCGCAGGTCCGGCAGGATCAGGTCGACACCGGGCTCGTCGTGGGTGGGAAACATCACCCCGCAGTCGATGATCAGCAGCCGGCCCAGGTGCTCGAAAACCGTCATGTTGCGGCCGATTTCGCTGATGCCGCCCAGCGCGGTGACCCGCAACCCACCCGCGGTCAGCGGACCTGGTGGGCTGAGGTCTACATCCACTTGCGGGCCACCCTTTGGGTCACTTCTCGCTCATCGGAGCACTCATCGGAGCACCGAGGCCGCCCGCATATCGGCGGCGAGCTCCTCGCTCTGTTGCGGAGTTGCCGCCATCTGTGGCAGTCGCGGATCGCCGACGTCGATACCCTGCAGGCGCAGGCCGGCCTTGGACAGCGTCACACCGCCCAGCCGGCTCATGGCATCGCAGAGCGGGCCCACCAGGACGTTGATCTTGCGGGCGGTGGCGACGTCTCCGGAGTTGAAGGCGGACAACAACTCTCGCAGTTGGCCCGCCGCCAGGTGCGAGATCACACTGATGAAGCCGGTGGCACCCATCGCCAGCCAGGGCAGGTTCAGGGCGTCGTCGCCAGAGTAGTAGGCCAGCCCTGTCTCGGCGATGATCTGACCGCCGCTGTGCAGGTCGCCCTTGGCGTCTTTGACGCCGACGATGTTCGGGTGTGCGGCCAGCGCGCGGAGGGTGTCGGGCTCGATCGGCACTACCGAGCGCGGGGGAATGTCGTAGAGCAGCACCGGCAGGTCGGTCGCGTCGGCGACGGCGGTGAAGTGGGCGTGCAGCCCGGTCTGCGGCGGCTTCGAGTAGTACGGGGTGACCACCAGAAGGCCGTGGGCGCCTTCGGCCGCGGCGGCCTTGGCCAGCCGGATGCTGTGCGCGGTGTCATAGGTGCCGGCGCCGGTGATGACGCGGGCGCGGTCGCCCACCGCCTCCAGCACGACACGCAACAGCTCGCGCTTCTCGTCGTCGGTGGTGGTCGGCGACTCGCCGGTAGTGCCCGAGATCACCAGGCCGTCGCACCCCGCGTCCACCAGGTGGTTCGCCAGCCGCGCCGCCGCAATCGTGTCGACCGAGCCGTCGGCGCCAAAGGGCGTGACCATCGCTGTTAGCAGAGTTCCCAGGCGTGCCGGGGCGTCGAATCCGACGGTACTCACGGTGTTCAGGCTACCTGGCGGCGGCAAGCTTTTTGGCACCTACCGGCCCGGTTGTGTCCCCGGCCGCCTCACGCTTCGGTGGCCAGCGGGCTGGTGGCGACCTCGGTGCCGTCGGCCAGGGTGGAGACCTCGAAGTCGGCGAACACGGCGGGCGCGACGGCCGCGAGCTGACGTAGACACTCGATGGCCAGCCGCCGGATTTCGACATCGGCGTGCTCGCTGGCCCGCATCGCGATGAAGTGCCGCCAGGCCCGGTAGTTTCCGGTCACCACGATGCGGGTTTCGGTGGCGTTGGGCAGCACCGCGCGCGCAGCCTGACGGGCCTGCTTGCGACGCAGGGCTCCCATCTTTTCGGTGGGCTGGCCCGTTGCGAACTTGGCCTCCAGCCTGGCCAGCAGGTCGGTGTAGGTGGCCCGGCCGGCATCGGCGGCGGCGGCGAGGATCCGCTGGAGCTCGGGATCGTCCTCCATGCCCGGCGGCACGACGACCCGCGACTCCTTTTCCGGGACGTAGCGCTGCGAGAGCTGCGAGTACGAGAAGTGCCGGTGCCTGATCAGCTCGTGCGTGCAGGACCGCGAGATGCCGGTGATGTAGAACGACACGCTCGCGTGTTCGAGCACCGAAAAGTGGCCGACATCGATGATGTGCTTGATGTAGCCGGCGTTAGTCGCGGTCTTCGGGTTGGGCTTGGACCAGCTCTGGTAGCACGCTCGCCCGGCAAACTCGACGAGCGCGGGGCCGCCGTCGGCGTCGGTGGTCCACGGCACATCGGGGGGCGCCAGGAATTCGGTCTTGGCGATCAGTTGCACGCGCAGCGGCGCGGTCTCGGCCACGGCGCTCACCTTAGCCGGGCCATCAGCTCATCCGCTTGGAAGCCGCGCGCAGGTCGGTGGCCAGGTTCCCCCGGGTCGAGACGCTGAACCCACCTAGGCCCAGCCACGCGGCCATGGACTGAAGTTCGCCGGCCAGCGCGGCCCCAACGCGCGCGCGGGCCACGTCGGGCTCGGCGAACGCACCCACGACGCGCAGCGCGTCGGCGGCGCGGTCCGCCTTGAGGTCGACCCGCCCGACCAGCCGGCCGTCCAGCAGCAACGGCCACACGTAATAGCCGTACTGACGCTTGGCCGCCGGGGAGATCTCGATGCGGTAGTGGAAGCCGAACAGCCGCTCGACCCGGGGCCGGAAGAAGATCAACGGGTCGAACGGGCACAGCAGCGCGGTGCCGCGGTCGTGGCGCGGCACCGTCCGGCCCGCGCGCAGATACGCCGGCGCGGGCCAGCCGTCGACGTCGGCCCGCTCGATCTCCCCGGCGGCCAGCAGGGCGGCGATCGCGGGCTTGACCTGCTGCGCGGACAGCCGGAAGTAGTCGCGTAGGTCGGCCTCCACGGCCACACCCAGCGCGGTGGCGGCCCGCAGCGTGAGCTCCCGGACCGCCTCGTCGTCGTCGACCTCGCGGGCCAGCACGTCGGCGGGCAGCACCCGTTCCACCAGGTCGTAGTGGCGGGCGAAGCCCACCCGGGTGGCGGTCGTCAGCACTCCGGCGGAAAACAGCGCCTCGGCCACCCACTTGGTGTCGCTGCGAGTCCACCAGGTGCCCTTCCTGCGGCGCGGCTCGGCGGCCAGATGCGTCTCGATCTGCCCAGCGGTGCTGGGACCCAGCTCAGCGACAGCCGCGACGACGTCGTCGGCAAGTTGCGGATTGGCCTGCAGCGCCTCGAGAAACCGGTGGGGGCCCCAACGGCCATGCCGATACTGACGCATCCGCCAGCGCATCAACGGCCAGTCTTCGACGGCCATCAGGGCGGCCTCGTGGGCCCAGTATTCGGCCAGCAGCCGTGACGAACGCGGCCCCCAGGCCGCGCGGTCCAGCACGTCGCGGTCGTAGGGGCCGAGCCGGCTGAACACCGGCGCGTAATGGGCGCGCACCGCTACCGACACCGAATCCAGTTGCAGCACTTGGATTCTCGATACCAGGCGCTTCAGGTGCGCCCGGGTGATCGGGCCGCGGGGCGGCGGCTCGTTAAATCCTTGGGCCGCAACGGCTATCCGCCGGGCTTGGGCGCCAGTCAGCCGGAGGGACACGGCGCCGAGAATACTGGCCGCCGCACCTCTAGTGGGTTGACCCCGCGCCGACCTTCCCGTCCAACGGCACCGCGGAGTTGGTCTCGTGGCTGGTCTCTGAGTTCCGCTCCGACAGGTTGTCCCGTTCTTGGTACGCCGCCTCGAGCGCTCCCGGAACCGCTTCCAGATCGCGGTACACGCCCATCAGGTGCTCCAGGATCTTGATCCGTTGCTGACTCGCCACGTCGACAGCGCGCCGGGCCTCGTCACGATCCCGGTCGGCTCGCTGCTTCGCTTCGGCGAGGAGCTGCTCACGCGCCCGCTCGGCGTCATCGCGGAGGGTGGCCAGCTCGGCCTCGAGCTTTTCCTTGGTTTCCTGGTACTCGGCTTCCAGCGCTTTTTGCTGCGCGGCCATGTCGGCCAGCATCTCTTCGCGCCGTCGCCGGGTGGCCTCTGCCTCCGCCTCTGCCGCCGCGATCAGCGCTTCCGCCTCGGTCTTCGCCTCGGCCTGCATTTCGGAAACCTCGTCGACCGCGCGCCGCAGCATCTTCGCCATCCGCTTTTGCATCGCGTGCGGCGAGGGCGAGGTGTCGGTGAGGACGGCGACCTCCTTGCGCAGCGCGGCCGTTTCGTCGCCGGATTCCCGCAGCCGCGCCCGCAGGCTCTCGACGTCATCGAGCAGCAGCTTCTGTTTGGTGGTCAACACCTCGATGTGGGCGTCGACCGCGGCGGGATCGTAGCCGCGGAACATGCGGGTGAATGTCTTTGCGGGTTCGGTTATCACTGCCAATTCCCCTCCTGAAAACTCCTGGAAACACCGGTCAGACCGACCCCGGTCGAGTATGTCAGGTCAGCCCATGGGCGCGGACACGTGCACTCATTGCCGAGAGTAGCTGTGAAACCGGTAGCGCAGCCCGGTGCGGCTGAGCTTCCACTCGCCCGTGCGGGCCGCCCATTCGTCATCGAGCACCGGGGCCAGCGCGTCCTCGTCATCACGCGGCAGATCGATCTCGACCTCGGTCACCTCACACCGGGTGGCATACGGCAGCCCGAGCAGGTAGATCTGTGCGCCGCCAATCACCCACGTCTCGGGCTCGCTGTCTGCGAGGGCACACGCCGCGTCCAGCGAACCGACGACCTCGGCTCCGTCCAATTTGAAGTCGCTCTGGCGCGACAGGACGATATTTCGACGGCCTGGCAACGGCCGAACCCTGGCCGGCAGCGAGTCCCAGGTGCGACGGCCCATCACCACAGCGTGGCCCATGGTGACCTGTTTGAAGCGAGCCAGGTCTTCGGGCACCCGCCACGGGATGTCGCCGCCACGCCCGATCACACCGGAAGTCGACTGGGCCCACACCAGGCCCAGGCCAGCGCGCGTCATACAGCGACGGGAGCTTTGATCGCAGGGTGCGGATCGTAATTCTTCACGACGACGTCGTCGTAGGTGTAGTCGAAGATCGAATCCCTTTGGGCCAGAACGAGTTCGGGGTACGGCCGCGCATCGCGAGCGAGCTGCAGCCGCACCTGTTCGACGTGGTTGTCGTAGATGTGGCAGTCGCCGCCCGTCCAGACGAACTCGCCGACCGCCAGCCCGGCCTGCGCGGCCATCATGTGGGTCAGCAGCGCGTAGCTGGCGATGTTGAACGGCACTCCGAGAAACAGGTCCGCGCTGCGCTGGTAGAGCTGGCAGCTCAGCCGCCCGTCGGCCACGTAGAACTGGAAGAACGCGTGGCACGGCGGCAGCGCCATCTGCGAGATTTCGCCGACGTTCCAGGCCGACACGATGATGCGCCGCGAGTTCGGGTCGGTGCGCAGCAGGTCCAGCGCGGCGCTGATCTGGTCGATGTGTTCACCGGTGGGGGTGGGCCAGGATCGCCACTGCACACCATAGATCGGGCCGAGATCGCCTGTGCTGTCTGCCCATTCGTCCCAGATGGTGACCCCGTGCTCGTGCAGCCAGCCGACGTTGGACTCGCCGCGCAAGAACCACAACAACTCGTAGACCACCGATTTGAAATGCACCTTCTTGGTGGTCAGCAGCGGAAAGCCGGCCGACAGGTCGTAGCGCAATTGCTGGCCGAACAGGCTCCGCGTTCCGGTGCCGGTGCGATCCGATTTGGCCGCGCCCCGCTCGAGCACCATGCGCAGCAGGTCCTCGTAGGGCGTGGGAATCGGCGCTGGAACGGGCACGCGGCCAGCTTACGTCCAGAGCGCCGGAGTAGAACGGAGGGCATGCCGAGCATCGATGACACCGTAAGCACCGAAGACGGCACCTGCGCCGTCCACCTGTTCACACCCGAGGGCCCGGGCCCCTGGCCCGGCGTGGTGATGTTCCCGGACGCCGGCGGCGTCCGCGACACCTTCCACCAAATGGCGGCCAAGCTCGCCGGATTCGGCTACGCGGTACTGCTGCCGGATGTCTACTACCGCAACGGCGATTGGGCCCCCTTCGACATGGCCACGGTGTTCGCCGACGAGCGGGAACGCAGGCGCCTGTTCTCGATGATCGGCAGCATCACCCCGGACAAGATGGCCGCCGACGCCGGCGCCTTTTTCGACTACCTGGCCGCTCGCCCCGAGGTATCCGGACAGCGATTCGGAGTGTGCGGCTATTGCATGGGCGGGCGGACGTCGGTGGTGGTGGCCGGCCGCGTTCCGGACCGGGTCGCGGCCGCGGCGTCCTTCCACGGTGGCGGCTTGGTGAGCGACACGGCGGACAGCCCGCACCTGCTGGCCGACCGGATGAGCGCCACGGTGTACGTCGGTGGCGCCGCGAACGACGCATCGTTCACGGCCGATCACGCCGAGCAGCTCGACAAGGCGCTGACGGCGGCCGGGGTGGCCCACACCATCGAGTGGTACTCGGCGGCCCATGGCTTCGCCGTTCCGGACAACCCGCCCTATGACCCCGCGGCCGACGAGCGGCACTGGGCGGCGATGACGGACCTATTCGCCTCGGCGCTACCGCGCTGACCGCTGGAGTGCGTGGGTCCGATTGTTTGCTGTGGCATAGCGACAACAGGTGTTGCCAGCAAATGGATTAAAGCACCAGCTAATAAAATGCACTAGCGAAAATCAACGCGATACCCTGCGGCCCACCGCAATCAATTGTGCACGTGGCCAATAGCAAATTTGGTCAAAGAAATATGGACTTTGCCGCGCGGCATAACCTAACATTTGCTGCCAGCGGTATGGCTTGGGAGGGAGCTCTACCCCGTCGGGGACAGGGCCAGCGTATTGACGGAGTGAGCCGTGGCTACGGACGGTCCCACGACTGTGGGCGGTAAACGCATCGAACGCCGCCGCCCGAAGCGGCCCGGACGGTTGCCGATCGAAACGCTGCAGGATATGCCCGCGCTGGTCGTGTTGCAGCGGCTGCCGGCGCCGGCCCTGGCGGTCGATCGCGCCGGAACCATCCTCTTCGCCAACGCGGCGTTCTGCGACATGGTGGGCTATTCCTCCCGCGACGAGCTACCGACGGATTTCGACGAAATCTTCCGCAGCCTGCCGGCGCACGATCGCTGGATCGCGCTCGTTGGCACCGGCGGCCCACGGCTGGTCGAGCTGCGGCACCAGGAGGGCCACGCGGTGTGGGCCAGCATGAGCAAGTCGGCCATGCGGCGCCGTGACGACACGGTCGCGCTGGTCAGCTTCCACGACCTCACCGAAGAACTATGGCTGTGCCGCAAAGCCCTCGAACTACCGCATGAAGCATTGGCCCGAATGTCGCGGGGAGTCTTCCGAAGCGGAGCGAGCTAGCCCGGCGGCAGGTCGACCAGCTCCCCCAGTAGGGCCCGGTGACGATAGGCCGAGCCGAAGGCCAATTGGTCACTCTTGGCCCGCTTGAGGTACAGGTGCGCCGGATATTCCCACGTCATCCCGATACCGCCGTGCAGCTGCACGCACTCCTCCGCGGCGTGCACCGCGATTCCGCTGCAGTAGGCCTGCGCGAGGGCCGCGGCGATGCCCGCGTCTTCATCGCCGCGGGCGTGGGTGTCCGCGGCGTAGCGGGCCACCGCCGTCGCCGAGCCGACCTCGAACCACAGATCGGCGAGCCGGTGCTTGATTGCCTGATAGGAACCGATGGCGCGGCCAAACTGCTTGCGCTGCTTGGTATAGGCCAGCGTGGTGTCGAAACACCACTGCGCCAGCCCGAGTTGCTCCGACGCCAGCAGTGCCGCGCCGGTCTGTAGTGCCTCGGGCACGGCACCGTCGGCCGGCCCGACCCGCGAAGACGGCGCCGCCGAGAACCGCACGTTCGCAAGGGGTCTCGTCATGTCCAGGGCCAGCAGCGGCGACACCTCGACGCCGTCGGCGGCGGCGGAGACGGTGTGCAGTTCGAGCCCGTCCGGGCCGGCAACCGGCACCACCAGCACGTCGGCTTCGGCGGCGCCCGCGACGCTGCTGACCGATCCACGCAGCCCGTCGTCGCCGAGGCCGACTGCGGCGACCGGATCGCCCGGGGCCGTGGACAGCGGCACCGCCAGCGCGGCGGTGACCGAGCCCTGCGCGAGCTCGGGCAGGGTCTCGGTGTCGCCGGCCCGCAGCAGCGCGACCGTGGCCAGCACCGCGCTGGACAGGAACGGCACCGGCGCGACGGCCCGGCCGATCTCCTCCATGACGACGGCGGCCTCGCGGGCTCCCGCGCCGGCACCGCCGAGGGACTCGGGCACCAGCAATGCGGCCACCCCGAGGTCGGCGGCCAGCGCCCGCCACAGGGCCGAAAAGTCTTGCGGCGCTTGATCGTATGCCCGAGCAACCGTCTCGGGCGGGCAACGGTCGGCGAACAGGTGACGCACGCTGTCGCGCAGCGCGTCCTCGGTGTCGGAGTACAGCAGGTCGCCGGTGCTCATCGGTCCAGGTCCTTCCAGGCGACGTCCTTGTCGACACGGTGTTCGCCCGGCAGGCCGAGGATCCGCTCGGAGATGGTGTTGCGCAGGATCTCCGAGGTGCCACCCTCGATCGAGTTGCCACGCGCGCGCAGGTAGCGGTATCCGGGCTCGCGACCGACCAGGTCGACCGTTTCCGGTCGGCGCATGGTCCAGTCGTCGTAACGCAGCCCCGCTTCGCCGTGCAGTTCGATCTCGAAACCCGAAATGGCTTGCGCCAGCTTGGCGAAGGCCACCTTCATGCCGGCGCCTTCCGGTCCGGGCTGACCGGCGACGGCCTGCTGCCGCAGCCGTTCACCGGCCAGGCGAAGGACTTCGGCGTCGACCCACAGCCGCATCAGCTCGTCGTGCATCGCGGGGTCGCGAAGTTCGGGCTTTTCTCGCCAGGCCTTGGTCACCTTGCCGATGTGGCCGCCTTCGCGCGGGACACCGGCGCGAGTACCGATCGCGACCCGCTCGTTGTTGAGCGTGGTGGTCGCAACCCGCCAGCCGCCACCCTCCGGGCCCAGCCGGTTCGCGTCCGGCACCCGGACGTCGGTGAGGAACACCTCGTTGAACTCCGCCTCGCCGGTGATCTGACGCAGCGGCCGGACCTCGACACCGGGTTGCGTCATGTCGCACAGAAAGTACGTCAGGCCAAAGTGCTTGGGTACGGTCGGGTCCGTGCGGGTGACAAGGATCGCCATGTTCGCGTGCTGCGCCTGCGACGTCCAGACCTTCTGCCCGTTGACAATCCAGTCTTGAGGGTTATGCGCGTCGCGGACCGCGCGCGTGGCCACCCCGGCCAGATCCGATCCGGCACCGGGCTCGCTGAACAGCTGGCAGTAGATGTGCTCCCCAGTGAACAACGGGCGCAGGAACTTTCGCTTCTGTTCGTCTGTCCCGAACGCCGCGATCGTCGGTGCCGCCATGCCCATGCCGATGTAGTTCTTGACGGTGCCGCCGACGGGCGCGCCGGCTGCGGCCAGCTTGGCATCGACGAATTCCTGGGCTTTCCGCGGTAGATCCAGTCCGCCGAAACCAAGCGGCAGGTGCACCCAGGCCAGCCCCGCGTCGTACTGTGCGCCGAGGAATTCCCGCGGGTCGCTGGTGGCGGGATCGTGTTCGTCCAACAGCGCCTGCACCCGCGCGTCCAGGTCGGCGGTGACGTCAGTGACATCCTGAGTGACGCCCTGAGTGACGTCCTGGGCGCTCATTGCCGGAATCCGAACACCGGCCCGAGCAGCAGACCGCCGTCGATCACCATCGTCTCGCCGGTGATCCAGCTGGCCGCGTCGGACACCAGGAAGGCGACCGCTCCGGCCACATCGGTTGGCTCGCCGATGCGTCCGAGCGCGATCGACGAGGCGAGCGGATCCTCGTGGTCCTTCCACAGCGCCTCGGCGAGCCTGGTGCGCACCACCCCGGGCGCGATGGCGTTGACCCGCACGCGCGGTGAAAGCTCCAGCGCCAGCTGCTTGGTGACGTGGATCAGCGCGGCCTTGGTCGCGTTGTACATACCCATGGCCGGTGATTGATGCAGGCCGCCGATGGACGCGGTGTTGACGATCGCGCCGCCGTGCTCGCCCATCCACGACTTGACGGCGAGCGAGGTCCACAGCAGCGGCGCCCACAGGTTGACGTCGAAGATCTTGGTGAAGCGGGCGTGGTCCTGGTCGATCAGCGGACCGTATGCGGGATTAGTGCCCGCGTTGTTGATGAGGATGTCGACGCTGCCGAAGCGCTCCAGCGTGAGCTCGACGCAGCGCTGGGCCGCGTCCTCGTCGACCGCGTGAGCGCCGACGCCCAGGGCCTTGTCACCGACTTGCGCCGCGGCCACCTCGGCGGCCTCCTGCTTTCGGGCCGTGAGCACCACATTGGCGCCGGCGGCTGCCAGCTGTTGGGAAATCGCAAGTCCGATGCCACGGGAGGCCCCGGTGACTATCGCGGTGCGGCCGGTCAAATCCAGTGAGGTCATGTGAAGTGCCTTCTGTCTAGTGCACTAATTAATTTTCGTTCGCGATGTTTTGTACACGTGTCGACGTGGTATGCGAGACGCATGTTAGCGAAACTAACTCTCATGAAACCACTGGTGGTAGCCGGGGCGGTCGCCGCGGCGATCGCCGCGGCACCGACGGCAGCTGCTGATGTTTTTGCGGTGGGAGCAGCGACGACGGGGCCGGCGCCCACCCACGTTGTGTTCAAGGACGACCCGGGCGGCGGCGGCTGCGACGCCAACGGCAACTGTGGTTCCGGCGGCCAGAACCAGGGCCCCGGCGGTGGTCCGGGCGGGCAGGGCTGCGTGCCGGGCGTCGGCTGCGGCTCCGGCGGCCAGTTCGCGGGACCTGGCGGCGTGCCGGGTGGGCAGGGATGCCTTCCTGGCGTCGGTTGCGGGTCCGGTCACGGATAACGGTCACCGCTAACCGTTCGGTTCTCGGTCTCCCGGGAGCCTGGTGATCCAGGCCCGGGAGTCCGCGGGATCGATCACGTCGTCGAGTTCGAAAGTGGTCGCCGACCGCAGCGCCTTGCCATGCTCGTAGGCGGCCGCCACCAACTTGTCGAATAGTTGCTGGCGTTCAACCGGATCGGTTAGGGCGGCGAGTTCCTTGCTGAAGCCGAGCCGCACGGCGCCCTCCAACCCCATGCCACCGATTTCCCCGGTCGGCCACGCCACGGTGAATTGTGGCGCGCGGAAGGAGCCGCCGGCCATCGCCATCGCGCCCAGCCCATAACCCTTGCGCAGGATGATCATTCCGAGCGGCACGGTCAGCCGGGCGCCGAGGACGAACATCCGGCCGAACCGCCGGACCGCGGCGTCCTTCTCCGCGTCCGGCCCGACCATGAATCCCGGCGTATCGCAAAGCGAGATCACCGGCAACCGGAACGACTCACACAGCGCCAGGAAGTCGCCGGCCTTGTCGGCCGCCTCGGCGTCGATCGCGCCGCCGAGGTGGTGGCTGCTGTTGGCCAGCAATCCGTATGCCACACCCTCGACACGAACCAGCGCCGTGACGATCCCGACACCGTAGTCGGGGCGCAGCTCCAGGACCGATCCCCTGTCGACGATCGATTCGATCGCCCGGCGCACGTCGTAAGCGCGTAACCGGTTCTGCGGCACCACATGCCGGGCCAGCCGCGGATCGGGCGCCTCCCACTCGACCCGCTTGTCGTGGGAGCTGCCCTGGAAGTACGAGAGGTACTGCTTGGCCAGCGATACCGCGTGCGCCTCGTCGCGGGCGACCAGGCTTACCACGCCGTTGTGCCGCTGGACGTCGATCGGCCCGATCGCCTCCGGCGGGTACGCCCCGAGGCCGCCGCCCTCGATCATCGCGGGACCGCCCATCCCGATGTTGGCGTCCGGGGTAGCGATGATCACGTCGCACACCCCCGCCAGCGCGGCGTTGCCCGCGAAACACCGGCCGGAGACGATCGCCACCAGCGGCACCCGGCCGCTGAGGCCGGCCAGCATCCGGAAGGTCGGGACGTCCAGCCCGGCGGCGCCGCCGACGTCCGTGTCGCCGGGTCGCCCCCCGCCGCCCTCGGCGAAAAGCACCACCGGCAACCGC
Organism: Mycobacterium sp. SP-6446; assembly: GCF_001954045.1. Classification (NCBI taxonomy): domain Bacteria; kingdom Bacillati; phylum Actinomycetota; class Actinomycetes; order Mycobacteriales; family Mycobacteriaceae; genus Mycobacterium; species Mycobacterium sp. SP-6446. The sequence continues at coordinate 69,229 of NZ_MBEM01000154.1, forward strand.
TTTCGGGTGGCCAACTCGAAGACCCGGTCGGTCTTGGCGTGGTTGCGCATGCCCTGCGTGCCGGCCAGCACGGTGTAGTCGTAGGACGCGACGACGGCCTCGGCTCCGCCGATGGTCGCCACGCCGGCGACCAGGCCGTCGGCCGGGGTGTTGGCGATCAGATCCTCTTCCGAGCGCCGGCTGCGCTGCGCGGCGATGGCCAGGGCGCCGTATTCGACGAAGCTGCCGGCATCGACCAGATCGGCGATGTTCTCCCGCGCGGTGCGGCGGCCTTGCTTGTGCCGCTTGGCAACCGCGGCCTGCCGGCCCTCGTCGAGGGTGAGCAGGTGACGCTCGCGGACCTCGTCGAGGTCGGCGCGTGGCCGATCGAGATCCATTGCGGCCCTGGCGGACTCGCCCACGCCGGCGGTCCCGGTTCGGGTGAAGACCAGCAACGGGTCCCCAGTTCCGACGACCTGGCCGGGTGTCACCAAACCGCGCACGGTGAACAGCGCGTCCGGTGCGACGAGCGCGTGCTGCATCTTCATCGCCTCGAGGACGACGAGCTGGGCGCCGGGGGCGAACTCCACGCCGTCGGGCGCTATCTCGACCACGGTGCCGGCCAGCTGCGCGCGCAGCGCTTCCTCACCAGGGTAGAGCTCGACGCTGGCAACACGGGTCTCATGCTGGTGGGCGAGTGCGGCGGACGCCAATTCGGGCAGCTTCTCGTCGAGGAAACCGGTGGTTACGATGCCCGACTGGATTTCGCTGTCGGACAACAGCTCTCGCAAGAACTCGATGTTGGTGCGAACGCCCTCGACGCCGAACTCGCCCAGGGCGGTGCGGGCCTTGCGCACCGCGGCGACGAACGACGATCCGCGCACATGGGCGACGACCTTGGCCAGCAGCGAGTCGTACCGCGTGCTGGTGACCAGGCCCGGCCGGCCGTAGCTGTCGACGCGAACTCCCGGACCGGTGGGCGGCGAGAACACCGTCAGGGTGCCCGCCGCGGGGACGACGGACCCGTCGGCGGCAAACGTCTCCATGTTGACCCGTGTCTGTATCGCGATGCCCCGCCGCGCGGCGGGTTCGCCGATGACTTCGGTGCCGTCGGAGGCGATTCCGGGCGGCAGGCCGAGTTGGTAGTAGGACGCACCCTGAGCGATGCCCAACTGCACCGCCACCAGGTCGACCCCTGTGGTTTCCTCGGTGACTGTGTGCTCGACCTGAATGCGGGGGTTGATCTCGAGGAAGACGTATCCATCCCCAGCGACCTGCTCCCCCGTTACCAGGAACTCGACCGTGGCCAGGCCGTGCAGGCCGATCCTGGCGCAGAGCCGGACGGCGGCCTGGTGCAGTTCTCGGCGCAGGCCATCCGAAAGCCCTTGTGCGGGCGCGATTTCGACGAGCTTTTGGTAGCGCCGCTGGATGCTGCAGTCGCGATCGCCCAGAGCCAGCGCGTGCGTCTGGTACCCCGCCGGTGCGCCCACGACCTGGACCTCGATGTGCCGCGCGGCGTCGAGAAGCGCCTCGGCGAACAGCGCCGGATCGCCGAAGCCCAGTTGTGCCTCCGCGGCGCACTGGCGGTAGGCATCGTCGAGGTGATCGGCGCTGCGCACCTGGCGCATGCCCCGCCCGCCGCCGCCGGCGAGCGCCTTGATCATGATCCCGCCCGGCTGATCGGCGAAAAACGCCGCGATGTCCGCCACGGTGCTCGGGCCGTCGGTTGCGGGCAGCACCGGCAGCCCGGCGGCGATCGCGGCGGTCCGGGCCGCCGATTTGTTGCCGGCCAGCTCCAGCACATCGGCGTCGGGTCCCACGAATGTGTATCCGTTCGCCCGGCACACACGGGCGAACGCGGCGTTCTCGCTGAGGAAGCCGTAGCCCGGATGAATCACTGCGGCGCCGGACTTCTTTGCGGCCGACAGTATCTCGGCGTGATCCAGGTACGCCGCGGGGCCGGCGCCCGGCAGGCCGATCGCCTCGTCCGCCGCGTGCACGTGCGGGCTGTCGGCGTCGTCCTCGGCATAGACCGCGACCGTTTGCAGGCCCAATTCCGTTGCGGTGCGGATGATTCGAAGCGCGATCTCCCCGCGGTTGGCGATCAGTAGCGTCATCGCAGCGGGTCGCCCCACTGCACCTGCTCGCGGAGTTTGCCCTTGAGCAGTTTGCCGCCGGCGTTGCGGGGCAGCGCGCTGTCCACCACCGTCACGTACTGCGGCACCTTGAAGTCGGACAGCTGGGCACGGCAGTGATCGAGCACGGCCGTCACGTCGATCCGGTCTTGGTCGCCGAACAGCACCGCACCGACCTTCTCCCCCATGACCTCGTCGGGCACCGCCAGCACGCACGCATCCGCGACATTGGGCGCCGACAGCAGCACCGCTTCCACCTCGACGCTGGAGACGTTCTCGCCGCCCCGGTTGATGATGTCCTTGAGCCGGTCGACGATGTGCACCCGGCCCGCGTCGTCGACCCGCACCACGTCGCCGGTGTGTAGCCAGCCGTCCACGATCGTGGCGGCGGTGGCCTCGGGCCGGTTCCAGTAGCCGCTGGTCACATTGGCCCCGCGCACCACCAACTCGCCCACGCCGGGCTCGTCGCCACCGAACGGGACCAGGCCAAGATCCACCGACGGCACCGCGTATCCAACCGAATCGGCGTGCTCGACCGCGTCGTCGTCGGGCAGCACGGTCATCAGCGAGGCCGTCTCGGTCATGCCGTACCCGTTGAACACCGTGGCTTGGCCAAACGCCTCCTTCACCGCGCGCACCAACGACGGGGCGATCGGCGCGCCGCCGTAGCCCACCCAGCGGACCCCAGAGACGTCGGCGCTGCCAAAATCCTTGTGCCGCAACATCAAGGCGTAGATCGCCGGAACGGTCACCATGACCGAGATTCGCTCGGCGCTCAGCGTGGCGATCAATTCGTCGAGGTTGAGCGCGGGCATGATCACCGACGCTCCCCCGAGCCGGGCCGCGGCCAAAAGCTGTGAGTTGCAGCCGGTCACGTGGAACAGCGGCACCGAGATCAGCGTGCGCATGCCCTCGCCGAGATCCCGCGGCTGCTCGAGACACCGGATCGCGTTCTCGGTGTTGGTCACGAACGCCTCGTGGGTGGTCGGAACTCCCTTGGGGTGGCCGGTGGTTCCCGACGTGTAGAACAGCGCGGCCGTGTCGGTATGACTGAGCCCGTGGGTCACGTGCGGCTCGCCGTCGGGCAGCGGGGCGCCGGGCGCGAGGTCCATCCGGGCGCCCGAGTCGGACAGGACGAACTCGACCTCGGGCTGCGCCGATCGCGTATTGACCGGCACCGCAACGCCCCCGGCCATCACGATGCCCCAGAACGCGAGCACCCAATTGATGCCGGCCGGGTAACGCACCGCGACACGGTCACCCGGGCCGAGCCCCTCGGCCTGCAGGCCGCCGGCGACCCTCGCCGCGCGGTTCCACAGTTCCCGGTACGTCAGCCGGCCGGCCCCGAGCTCGACGACCGCCTCGCTGTTCGGGCGGTTGTCGACCTGCTCGGCGAGCATGTCCAGCAGCGTCGCGGGCAGGCGGTCGTAGTGCGGGATGCCGTCGGGATCACGAGAGACGCCGGTGCTCGGGAAGGGGTTGTGGTCACTGGGAATTTCGATCACTGCAGGCATGCCCTGTCCTTGTCCTAGCGTCCTTGTCCTAGCCCGGTATCCGGTGTCCTATCGTGATACTGGTGACGACCGAGGATTCCGCCATCATGCCCGAGGCTTTCTTCACTGTCGATGGCGAGTTCTATTTGCCGGGCGCGCTGACGCGCGGACCGTGGGGCGCGGCGATGGGCGGCCAGAACGTCGGCGGTTTGTTGGGTTGGGGGATAGAGCGATCCGGTATCGATCCCGAGTTTCAACCCGCCCGCTTCACGGTCGATCTGTTGCGTCCGGCGCTGCCCGAACCGGTGCGGATTGAGACGTCGGTGCAGCGGGAGGGCCGGCGCATCAAGCTGGTGGACGCCGCGTTGGTGCAGAACGGGACGACGGTCGCGCGGGCCAGCGCGCTGTTTCTGCGGCGGGGCGATCACCCGGACGGGCGGGTGTGGTCCTCGCCGGTCGAGATGCCGCCGCTGCCGGCGGACTCCGACGGCTTTCCGGCCGACATGCCGTTTCTCATCTGGGGATACGGCGCCACCCTGGAAGGCAGTCCCGGCATCGCCGCAGGCGAGTGGGAGCAGTCGCACTCGCAGAAGTTCGCCTGGGTGCGGCTGTTCCGCCCGATGGTGCACGGCTATCCCCTGACGCCGTTTACCCGCCTGGCATTCGTCGGCGACATCACCAGCTCGCTCACCCATTGGGGCACAGGCGGATTGCGCTATATCAACGCCGACTACACCGTGACCGCGAGCCGATTGCCCGACGGTGAATTCCTCGGCCTGGCGGCCCAAAGCCACTACGGCACAGCCGGTGTGGCCACCGGCGCCGCGACCCTGTTCGACCGGCACGGGCCGATCGGCACCAGTTCGGCGCTGGCGTTGGCCCAGCCGGCCGAGGCGTTCCAGCCGGCTTAGGAGGTCAGCATGGTGATCCGGCGGATACGGGACAATCGGCTGGCGGCGGCCACCGTCTGCTTCGTGGGATACACGGCGGGAATGCTCGTGCTGGAGCGTCGAATGCGGCGCAGCGGCGGGCCGGGGATCATCCCATTTGAGCTGGCCGGCAGCGAATCTCGCGCCGAGGAGATCATGACCCGGTGGGGATCCGACGGTCAGCGGGCCGCGCGGTTGTCGCTGTGGCTGGACTTCGGCTACATGACGACCTACGGCATCCTCACGGCCCTCCTCGTCGACCGCACGCGGCGGCGGCGGGGCCATCCGGCCTTGTTGCCGGCTTTGGTGAGTGTCGCCGTCGCCGGCGACGCGGTCGAGGGGGTTTCGCTGCTGAAGGTCCTTCAGCGCAACCGGATCGCCGTTCACGCGAGGCGCGCCCGGATCGCGGCCCTGATCAAATTCGCTGTTCTCACGGGCGCCCTCGGCTACGTTGCTTACCCCATCAGCTGAGCGGCGACCGTCGCGCCTAGGTTCCAGCACGCCTCCAGGTCGTCTTTGGTCGGCTTGCTCGACACCACCACGTGCTCAGCGGCTTTCACCCAGCCGAGCCCGGTGGTGATCGCCTCCACGGCGCGTTCGGCTCCCTCGGTGCCCTCGTTGCCGTGCAGGTACAACCCGAACGGGCGCCCGCGGGTCGCGTCGAGGCACGGGTAGTAGCAGACGTCGAACGCGTGCTTGAGTGCGCCGCTCATGTAGCCGAGATTGGCGGGGGTTCCCAGGAGATAGCCGTCCGCCTCGAGCATGTCGGCCGGTGCGACGGTGAGTGCTGGCCGCCGCACCACCTCCACACCCTCGATCTCGGGATCGGTCGCGCCGGACAGGACCGCCTCGAACATCGCCTGCGTGAACGGCGACGGCGTGTGATGGACGATCAGCAGTCGCGGCACCGGCTGGCTCCCATCTGATGGCCGCGCCGGAGCGGCAGTCCGGCTGGAGAGCAATAGAGTATCCCTCCACATAGGAAACCAGATGTCACCGCGCCCCTTCTTGCCCGCGGTGAGAACAGCGGGCCGACTTGCGGAACTCTTGACCTACATACCCTACCGGGGTATCCTTTGGCAAAGATTGCGACCTTGGAGGAAATGTAATGACGATGTGGTATGGCGGGAATGGCTGGGGCTGGTGCAGCGGGATCGCCCACATTCCGTCGATGGTGATTTTGTGGGCGTTGGTCTTCGCCGTCGCGAGCATCGCGGTTGGTTTTGCTATCAGACCGCGACACGATCCCCCGGCCCGGATTGGTCGAAGCGAAACGGACGATGACGACTTCTACCGTCGATTGATGTAGCCACACGGGAAGCGTTGAGCTCCAAGTCTATTCGTTGAAGACATACCACCGAGGCGCTTAGGAGGCCACTGGATGGCTACATTCACGCGGCGGGCAGCACTTGCCGCGCTTGGCGCTGGCACGGTGCTGAGTATCGGGTATGCCCTTCGCGGGGTCTTTGGTTCATCCGTCCCGCGCGTCCGCTTGACCGACGGCGGCATGATGGGTGCAAGTCCGGCGGACATGAGCCTGTACATGGACATGTTCAACCGACACACCGAGATCACCCGCACCGTCGAGGAGATCCCCGGAGGGGTGCGCACCACCACCGAATCAAATGCCCCCGATCTGGCTGCGAAACTGCACGCACACGTGTCCAGCATGTACTCCCACCTCGGCCAGGGTTCCGAGGTCATGTGTATGAGCCAGAGCCTGCCAACGCTGTTCCGCAACGCCGGCGGCTACCGTCGCCAACTGACGCTCACGCCCACAGGCGTCATCGCCGAAGAAATCTCCGACAATCCCGTCCTCACCGAGACGATTCGCGCCCACGCCCGCGAAGTCAGCGGGTTCGTACGCGACGGAATGCCTGCCATGATGCAAGGCATGATGGGCGGTTCCGGCGGAATGATGGGCCCCGGCGGAATGATGGGCCCCGGCGGACGGCCATAACCGGTCCCGTCTTGCTCACCGGGCGTGGAGCTCGCTTTGTAGCTTCACGGCGGCTTTCATGGCTTCGCGGGCGCGGCGGCGGTCCCCCGCGTAGTCGTAGGCCCGGGCCAGCCGGTACCAGCGCCGCCAATCATCGGGCTCGACTTCCACCTCGGCGCGCACGGTGGCGAACAGCGCGTCGGCCGCGTCCCGCTCGATGCGACCCGACGGCCGTCGCGGAAGCGCACTGGTGTCGAGTTCCATTCCGTCCTCCGCGATCAGGCGGGCCAGCCTCTGGTGCGCGAATCCTGCGCGCAGGGTGGCGATCATCGCCCACAGCCCGACGACCGGCATGAGCAGCAGCGCCAGCCCCAGGCCCACGGCGGCGGCCCGCCCCGAGCCGATCATCGCGACGGCCATGCGGCCCAGCAGGACGAAGTACACCAGCAGCGCGACGCACAAGAATGCGATGAGGAGCTGGATGCGCAGCGTCTTGGTCATCGCAGTTTCTTACTGCAAGTTGAGCAGGGGCTCGATACCAACCGTGAGGCCGGGCCGTTCCCGGATGCGGCGCACCGCCAGCAGCACGCCCGGCACGAACGACGTGCGGTCCAGGCTGTCGTGACGGATAGTCAGCGTCTCCCCCTCGGTTCCGAACAGCACCTCCTGATGGGCGACCAGTCCGGCCAGCCGCACCGAGTGCACCGGAATTCCGTCGACGTCGGCGCCCCGGGCGCCCGGCAGGCTGGTGCTGGTGGCATCGGGATTGGGCGGCAAGCCTTTTCGCGCCTCGGCGATCAGCTTCGCCGTTCGGGCCGAGGTGCCCGACGGGGCATCGGCCTTGTGCGGGTGATGCAGCTCGATGACCTCGGCCGAGTCGAAGAACGGCGCGGCCTGCTTGGCGAAGTGCATCGACAGCACCGCCCCGATCGCGAAGTTGGGCGCGATCAACACGCTCGTGTTAGGGCTATCGGCGAGCCACGCCTCCACCCGCTCGAGGCGCTCGGCGGTGAAGCCCGTGGTGCCGACCACGGCGTGAATTCCGTTGTCGATCACGAACTTTAGATTGTCCATCACCACGTCCGGGTGGGTGAAGTCGATGACCACCTCGGTGCCGCCGTCGGTCAGCAGGCTCAGCGGATCACCGGCATCCACCTCGGCCGACAGCGCAAGGTCGTCGGCTGCCTGCACGGCGCCCACCATCGTCGACCCGACCTTGCCCTTGGCTCCCAGCACGCCTACCCGCATGGCCTTCACCCTAGACCGGGGCGGTTCCGCGCCACGGCGTGCGTCTCTCGCGCCGATCAGGTGTGGACGATCCAGCCCGCTTCGGTGTAGGGCGCGCTTTGCGCGGGGTCGTTGATCGTGATGTAAAGGTCGCCCGCCGTCGGCATACCGAAGCCGACGAATCCATGCGCGGTCTGCCCGTCGTGAAGGCCGCCCGATTGCAGCGGGGGCATCTTGTCGAGCCTCCGGTAGTCGACGGCAAGCGTTGCCGGCTGCGGCGCGTCGCCGGGATGGGTCCACGGCTGATTGCCGCCACCGTAGCTGGCAAACATGTAGCGCTGGTCGAACTGGAAGAACCGGTGCGATGTCGCGGTGATAGTCAGTTCCACCACGTTGCACGCGGAGCCAGGCGTCGGAGCCGCAAAATGAGTGGTGCATCCCGGCGGCAACCACGTTGCGCTGTTGACAGTGATGTCGGCGGTCGCGCCGTTGGCCGCCTGCGCATGCAGGGGCACGCCCATCTGACCGATCGGGAACGGTGGACCCTCGGCCGGGGTATCGGCCGAACCGGTGGCACACAAGGATGCGCCGGTGACCACGGCGACCGCGGCTGCCGCAATTACAAAGCCCGCGCGCACCACGCAAGGTTACCCACGTCGCTGCCGCGAAAAACGCGGAACCGCCCTTGGCCGCGAGCCTTTATCCACAGTTGGGCGTTCACCCACAACGGCCGCCTTCTCGGTGGCCTCGGGTGGGGCCGGGACCTAGAATTCGAACATGCGTTCGATCGAGGTCCCGGCCGAAGTGGCGGCCGCTTTGGAAGCGCAGGACGCCGCCGACGCGGCGATCCGGCGCCTGAACTTCGACGTCCTGAGCCCCGCGGTCCGGCTGCGCCTGCTGGAGCGAATGGAGACGGCCCGACGACGGCAGATGGCCGTAAGCAACGACGTTATCGGCGGCCTCGCGAAGGAGGATCCGGCCGACATTGGCGGCCCGGTCCACAAAGTGGTCGCCGACTGGCTGCGGATCAGCTGCGCCGAAGCCGGCCGTCGGGTCCGCGACGCCAAACAGCTCTCCCCGCGCCTGACGCTCACGGGCGAGGAATTGCCACCCGAGCTGCCGGCCACCGCCGAGGCATGGCGCGAGGGGCTGCTCGACGGTCAGCACGTGCGGGTGATTCAGACATTCATCGCTGACCTGCCGGATGCGATACCCGTCGAAACGGTGGAAAAAGCCGAGCGGTTTCTGGCCCGCCAGGCGGTGAAGCTGCGGCCCGACCAGCTCCAGAAGGTGGCGCACCAATGCGCGCTGCGGATCAATCCGGACGGAAAATTCTCCGACTCCGACCGCGCGCGGCAGCGCGGTTTCACGTGGTGCGGTCAGCGCTCCGACGGGATGAGCCTCGGGAAGCTGGTGGCGTCCCCGGAGTTGCGCGCCAACCTCGACGCCTGGCTGGCCCGGTTCGCCGCGCCCGGGATGTGCAATCCGGACGACCAAACCCCTTGCGTCGAAGGCGAACCCCCCGAGGAGTCGGCGGCCAGCGATCCGCGCAACCATGCCCAGCGCCAGCACGACGCGCTGAACGCCCTGGTGCGCGGGCGGCTGGGCGATCCGAAACTCGGTGTGCACAACGGCTTGCCGGTGACCGTCATCGTGTCGACCACCCTGCAGGAGCTGACGGCGGGCGCGGGCCGCGCCGTGACGGGCAGCGGCACGCTGCTGCCGATGCGCGACGTGATCCGCATGGCCAGCCACGCCTACCACTACCTGGCCGTGTTCGACGAGCACTCGAGCCGGCCGCTGTACTTGGGTCGGTCCAGACGAATAGCGTCACCGGATCAGCGAATAGTCCTGTACGCGAAGGATCGCGGCTGCACCCGCCCCGGCTGCGACGTGCCCGGCTACTGGTCCGAGGTCCACCACGTCGACGACTGGGCCACAGGCGGCATGACCGATGCCGACAAGCTCACCTTCGCCTGCACGCCCGACCACAAGCTAATCAACAAGGGCTGGCGGACAAGGAAACTCCCCGACGGTCGCACCGCGTGGATCCCGCCGCCGCAGTTGGACCGCGGCGCGCGCACCAACGACTACCACCACCCGGAGCGCCTCTTCGACGATGACGACGACGAAGCGCCTTGACACCCTTGGCGCGTGCTACCTCTTGAACCGCCCGGCGAAGCCGCGCAGCGGCAGGTCGGCGCTGGTGATCAGTCCCGGCCGCGCCGCCACCACCGACTTGATCGAGTACAGCGCGGGCATCCCGGTCACCGTCATGCCGATCGAGGCGAAGTTGTCCGGATTGGACAGGTCCACACCGGGTTTGGGGAAAATCATGTGTTTGTTGTAGACGCACGGGTCGCCTTTGATCTGCGTGATGTAGCAGCCCTTGATGTTCCAGCTCGGATCGGTGTGCGGGGTCATCTGCCACTCCAGATGCGTCTCGACCCGGGGCACCCCATCGACGATGCCCTGGTATTTGAGATAGTTGCCGCCCAGCGAGCCCTTGGGCAGCGTGTACCAGCCGAGGTCGACGTCCTTGGTGCAGGCGCCCAATTCGTAGCTGAACTTGACCTCGTCGAGCGGCAGATCGAAGCAGTCCGCCATCATCAGGACGCTGTCGGCGAAGACGCGGGTGTACTTCTCCAGCTTCGCCGGGATTTCGGGATCGTCGACGGGCTGGCCGTAGCCGACCTCGATCCAGGTGTCCTTGGAGTGGTGGCATGACACGTCGACGGATTCGATGGTGGTGATGTTCTCGATGTCGGCGACGTCGGCCGAGCACACCACGCCCAAAATCTGGTTCAGCCCCGGGTTCATCCCGGTGCCATAGAAGCTCGCACCGCCCTTCTCGCACGCCTCCGCCAGCAGCTGGGTCACCGGCTTGCCCGAGGGGTGCGGGTGGTTCTTGTCGCGGTGCCAGCCGGTGATCCAGTCGGCGGTGGTGACGATGTTGATCCCGGCCTCGAGCACTTTGACGTAGAGGTCCTCGTCGGGAAAGACGCCGTGAAACGTCAGCACGTCGGGCTTGGCGGCGATGATCTCCTCGACGCTCCCGGTAAACGTCACCCCGTTGGGAGCCAAGCCGGCGAACTCGCCCGTGTCCTTGCCGACCTTCTCCGGCGAATAGCAGTGCACGCCAACGAGTTCGAGGTCGGGCTGGGTGGCGATCCGCTTGATCATCTCCGAACCGACGTTTCCACTTCCGACCTGGAAGACGCGGATCGGTCGAGCGGGTGCGTTCATAAAATTCAGCCTTTCTGGGATGCGGCGTAGAACTGCTTGGCCCACTTGCGGATCGCGGTGAAACCCTCGTACTCGTCGGTGGCCAGCGCGGGTGGATCCGAATAGCGCTGGTGCTGCCAGATTTCGACGTCCTGCTCGAACTGGCGGATCACTTCGCGGCCGAATTCCTGCGCCTTGGTCGCGGCTCGGGCCGGATCTTTGCCCGCGCCGGCCTTAGGGCGGCCGATGTAGACCATGAACCGGACGTCGGAGGTGCGCTCGTCGACCGGCGTGATCGCCGAGATGGTGCGGTTGTCGACCATGCCCCAGCTCTTGGTCACAGCGATTCCCAGGCCGCCGTTGATGGCCTCGACCCCGCTGTTGACGTCCTCGATCTTCTGGCCGTCGTCGCCTTCGAAGGTGATGGTGAAGTCGACGAAGGAGACCGGCTCGTCGAAGTCGTGCCGGGTGAAGACCGGCACGATCGGGGTGTTGTGCACGAACTTGAAGTGCGCGAAGTCGACGCCGTTTTCCAGCACGTATTGCGGGTGCAGCTCGAGGCTTTCGCGGTACAGGCGCTGCTGTGGGTAGTAGTCGTCGGCGCTGCTGCCGTCGCCGAAGGCGGCGAACACGTCGGGCGCATCGAAATAGGGCTCGCGACGCTCGGCGTCGTGCCAGATGTAGACCGACTCGTTGCGCTCGACGACCGGATAGGTGCGGATGCGCCGGCCGCGGTTGGGATGGTCCTGATACGGGATGCACACGTTGCGGCCCTGCAGGCTCCACTGCCACCCGTGGAACGGGCACTGCAGCACCTCGCCGACCACCTTGCCGCCGTACCCCAGGTGCGCGCCGAGGTGTTCGCAGTAGGCGTTCATCACGGTGAGCTCGCCGGATTCGGCGCGCCAGGCGACCATCTCCTGGTCGAAGTACTTCATCCGGTGCACGTCGCCGACGCCGATCTCCTCGGACCAGGCGACCTGGAACCATCCAGTCGGTTTCATCGACAACGGCGGCTTAGCCATTTAAACCTGCCATCAGACCTGTCCTCGCCACAGAATCACAGTACCGTCTATGAAAATGTTAGGCTAGGCGGGTGCCCGAAACCAAAGCCGCCGGTCGACGCCCCAATCGGCGGGGCAACGCGACCCGCGAGAGCATGCTGGAGGCCGCGCTGCGGTCTCTGGCATCGGGCGAGCCGGGCTCGGTGTCGGCCAACCGCATCGCCAAGGACATCGGCGCCACCTGGGGCGCCGTGCAGTACCAGTTCGGCGACACCGACGGTTTCTGGGCCGCGGTGCTGCATCGCACCGCCGAGCGGCGGGCCGCGACCTTCTCCACGCTGTCGGCACCGGTCCACCCGGACGCGTCACTGCGGGAGCGTGTCGGCGCGATCATCGAAACGCTCTACCGCGGCCTGGCCTCGGCGGATTCACGCGCGATCGAGAATCTGCGGGCCGCGCTGCCCCGGGACCCCGGCGAGCTCGAGCGTCTCTACCCGCGAACGGCCACCGAATTGTTCTCCTGGGGCAAGAGCTGGCTGGAGACCTGCCAGCACGCCTTCGCCGGTCTCGACGTCGACGCCGACCGGGTACGCGAGGTGGCCGCCCTCATTCCCGGCGCGATGCGCGGTCTGGTGTCGGAGCGCCAGCTGGGGTCGTACGCCGACCTCGACATGGCGCGTCGGGGTCTGACCAACGCACTCGCCGCGTATTTGGAGGGTGCCACTGGAAAAATGAACCCAGAATGATCAGGATCCGTGCAGCCACACCGGCCGATTTCGCGGATGTCGCACGGATGCACTATCCCGTGTGGCGGCAGTCGTGGTCCGGGATACTGGCGGAGCACCTGCTCGACATGCTCGGGTCGCCGCGGCGCTGGGCCACCGAGACTTACCCGCAAGACCTCAGTCGGCCCGGCTGGTCCATGTGGATCGCCGAGGCCGACGGCAAGACAATCGGCGTGACCATCTTCGGACCCGACGAGGCCAATCCCGAAGACCTGCAAATCGACGCGCTCTACACCGCGGAGGAAAGCCAGCGCCGCGGCATCGGCACCCGCCTCCTCGACACGGCCGTGCGCGCCAACCCCTCCGGCGACGTGATCTTGCAAC
>NZ_MBEM01000155.1:0-6394 GCF_001954045.1 Mycobacterium sp. SP-6446
GGGGTGGCGTCGGTGACACCGGTGACGCCGGTCGCGGTGATTCGGCGGCTGAGCTCCGCGAGGTCGGTTTCCCGGCGCGCCAGCGCATCCGACCAGCCGCGGTCGGCACTGCGCAGGCGACCGTCGGGATGTTCGGCCAGGCCGACGCGGCCCAGCGCGGCCGAGTTGAGGATCCATAGCGCCCCGCTGCGATGCTGGACGCGCACCGGGACGCGCGGCACCACCGCGTCGAGGGCGGCCCGGTCCAGCTCGCCGGCGACGGACTCGTGATAGCCGACGGCGCGAATCCACCCGTCGGGGCCCGGCGTGGCGTTCGACAGCAGTTGCGTCAGTTGGGTTTTGGTGGTGACGCCGGGCGGTCCGACGAGAAACGAGTCCAGCGCGGACGCGGCCGAGCGGACGTGCACGTGGTGGTCGTGCAGCCCGGGCAGCACGGTCCCGCCGCCGGCGTCGAGCAGGCCCTCCCCCTGTCGGGCGGTCAGCCCGTCGCCCATCTCCTCGATCCGTTCGGAGACCCGGATGCTGGTGGTCGTCCCGTCCAGCAGGGTGGCCCGCCGAATCAGCATGACAGGCAACGCCGTTCGGATACCAGGCGCCGCACCGCGTCGTTGTGGGCGCCAAGCTCGGGCCCAGGCGCGGCCGCGGGCGGCACGGGCGGCGGCGGGGCGGGGTGATCCGAGGCCGACGGCTGGGTGGGCAGCGCGGCGTAGGTCGCGGCGACCGCGGCCATGGACAGGTGGATCGACTCGCCGCCGCCGCGGACCAGCGATTCGGTGACCGCGCAGGCCGCCTCCAGGCCGGTCAGGGGATCGGCGATGGCGTCCCCGCAGAACACCGGCTCGCCGTGGCCGGTGCCGACCAGACCGCCCGCCACCGCGGCGTCGTCGCCGAACGCGGGCCTCGGTGAATGCTCGTCGTACCCGGTGATCTGCAACCAGATGCGGCCCGCTCGCGGCGCTACGTCGCCCGGGCCGAGCCGGCGCCGGGCCAGGGCCGCGGGCCGGGAGCCCTCGATCACGACGTCGGCGACCGCGAGCAGCTCGCGCAGTTCGTCGGCGTTGTCGAAATCGACGCAATACGACAGCTTTCCGCCGTTCATCCAGTCGAAGAACGCGCGGTTGCCGCTGCGGGTGCCGTCGGGGCGGCGCGGGCTCTCGACTTTGACGACGGTCGCCCCGGCGCGGGCCAGCAGCTGCCCGCACAACGGGCCCGCCCACATCGACGACAGGTCGGCCACCAACAGGCCGGCGATGCGGTGTACCTCCGCCCGGAATCCCGCCCGTTCGATCCGCGGTGACGTGGCCGCGACCTCACCCAGGGCAGCGGCGGGAAGGTCGAGCAGAACCGCCCGCTCGATGATTCCCGACACCGGTTGGGTTGCGGCCCAACGCCTCAGCGTGGGCCAGGGGTCCGCGGGCACATCATCGGCGTGGACCAGCGCGGGCACGGCGGCGATGTCGTCGGGACGGGACAGCGTGATCGCGCACCAGCCGTCCCGCGCGGCCAGCAATCGGGTGGCGCCGCCGCACGAGACCGATCCGCCGCGGGTCAATCCGAGCAGCGCGGCCCGCCCCGTCAGCAGCGCGGCGGCGCTCACGCCGATGCCCGTTCGGTGACCGACGTCCGCGGCGACTCCCTCGGCGCGGGTCAGCACGTGGGCACGGGAGAAGTCCGGCGGCCCGTCGGGCGGCCCGGTCAGGTAGGCCAGCCCGCTGTTTCCCCAGTCGGCCGACTCGCTGCTCACGACACCATTGTGCGCGTGGCGTGCCGCGCCGCGGGTCAGAACTGCAGGGCGCTGAAGCGCCAGTCCAGCACCGGCCGGTCGGGCTGGTCTGCCGCGTCGCTGACCGCGTAGACCAGCGAGCGAAGCTTCAGCACGCCGCCGTGCCCGGTCGGCTGAGCGGACTCGACGTGTAGTTCGCTGTAGAGGGTGTCGCCCTCGTGCACCGGGCCGGTGTGGTCGCAGGACTCCCAGCCCAGGACCGTCACCAGATTGGGCAGCAGCCGGCTGGCCTGCGCGAGTGCCAGCCCGATGGTGTGCCCGCCGTAGACCAGGCGGCGCCCGCCGACCCGCGAATCGTGGTGTGTGGCAGCGATATTCAAGGTCAGCCGAGCCAATTCCGGTGCGCTGCTGACGACGTCGCCGGTGCTGTGCAATACCGCGCCCGCGATGCCGGGGTCGAAATGCGGGCCGGGCACCCGGGTTCGGAAGACCTCGGCGTCCCAGTGGGCGGTCGGATCGGCGGCGGGCGGGGCCGCGTCCGCGCCGATGCCCGACAGGTCGTCGCCGGGACGATCGTCGGGCCGGAAGTCCGGGCTCGCGGGCAGCATGGCGCAGCGGTAGAAGTCGAGGACCAGCTGGTCGGCCCGGTCGATCGTGATCATCCGCAGCGCAGCCAACCCCGTGGGTGCCCGGCCGGGCTTGGGCGAATTCGGCCGCAGCCCAACGACTTCGGTGCGGGTGTAGACCGAGTCACCGATGGCCGGGAAATGGTGAAAGGTGAGACCGCGATAGAACAGGTTGGCCTTGACTCGCTGGGTCACCAGCGTCGACTGCCCGATCGCCACGTCGCAGACCAGCGCTGGATGCGCCATCGGGCCGGGCATGCCGGTTACCGCCACGTACAGGTCGGCGTCCAGCGCCAGGCGCAGCCGGTCCCCCACGATCGCCTGATGCGCGGCCGCCAGACCCGGCGACAGCGTCGTCGAAGGCGCCCAGTCGAACACCTGGCCCACCGATAGGTCGTCGAAGTAGGGCCCACCCTCGCGTATGTCGGCATAAGTCACGGGGCCAATATGGCATGGGTGAGCAGAGAGCACAGCGACGACTCCCAAGACGAAGAGGACCTGCTGGTCGCCACCGTGCGGGCGTTCATCGACCGCGACGTGAAACCGACCGTCCGCGAGGTCGAGCACGCCAACACCTACCCCGATGCGTGGATCGAGCAGATGAAGCGGATCGGCATCTACGGGCTGGCCGTTCCCGAGGAGTACGGCGGGTCGCCGGTGTCGATGCCCTGCTACGTCCGTGTCACGCAGGAGCTGGCGCGCGGCTGGATGAGCCTGGCCGGCGCGATGGGCGGGCACACCGTGGTGGCCAAGCTGCTGACGCTGTTCGGCACCGAGCAGCAAAAGCGGACCTACCTGCCGCCGATGGCCACCGGCGAGCTGCGGGCCACGATGGCGCTGACCGAGCCAGGTGGCGGTTCCGACCTGCAGAACATGTCCACCACCGCGCTGCCGGACGGCTCGGATGGCCTGGTGATCAACGGCTCCAAGACCTGGATCAGCAACGCGCGCCGGTCCGGCCTGATCGCCCTGTTGTGCAAGACGGACCCGAACGCCGAGCCGCGGCACAAGGGCATCTCGATCGCGCTGGTCGAGCACGGGCCGGGCCTGTCGGTGTCGCGGGACCTGCCCAAGCTCGGCTACAAGGGTGTCGAGTCCTGTGAGCTGTCGTTCGACAACTACCGATTGCCGGCGACCGCGATTCTGGGCGGCCGCCCGGGCGAGGGTTTTTCGCAAATGATGAAGGGGCTCGAGACGGGCCGTATCCAGGTGGCTGCGCGGGCCTTGGGGGTGGCGACGGCGGCGCTCGAGGACGCGCTGGCCTACGCGCAGCAGCGGGAGAGCTTCGGCCGGCCGATCTGGAAGCATCAGGCCGTCGGCAACTACCTCGCCGACATGGCGACCAAGCTCACCGCCGCCCGTCAGCTCACCCGGTATGCCGCGGAGCGCTACGACAGCGGCGAACGCTGCGACATGGAAGCCGGGATGGCCAAGCTGTTCGCCTCCGAGGTCGCGATGGAGATCGCGCTCAACGCCGTGCGCATCCACGGCGGCTACGGCTACTCCACCGAATACGACGTCGAACGATACTTCCGCGACGCGCCGCTGATGATCGTCGGCGAAGGCACCAATGAGATCCAGCGCAACGTGATCGCCGGGCAGCTGGTCGCCCGGGGCGGGATCTGAAGGGAGGGAGTCGAAATCTCCCGGCCCGACCCCGATGCGTGCTGTATATTTGCCTGACTTCGCGTGCCAGCAAAGCCTGGACCGGAGGGAACCACACGGAAAGGGAGTCGTCATGAGTTATCCCCCAGGGCCGTACGAAGGTTCCCCAGAATGGCAGGGCCAGCAGCAACCGGGTTGGCAGGGCCAACCGCCGGAATGGCAGGGACAGCAACCCGGTTGGCAAGGCCAGCAACCGGGTTGGCCGGGCCAGCAGCCGGGCTGGCCGGCCCAGCGAGAGCCGGACAACTACCTCGTGTGGGCGATCCTGACCACGGTCCTGTGCTGTCTTCCGCTGGGCATCGTGTCGATCGTCTACTCCACCAAGGTCTCTGGGCTGTGGACGCAGGGACGGTATGCCGAGGCCCAGTCCGCTTCCGAGAACGCCAAGAAGTGGGCGATCATCGCCGCGATCGCGGGCGGGGTCATCGGGCTGATGTCCGCGATCGTGTACTTCTTCATCTTCGCCTTCGCCATTTCCAACCTGCCGTCGACCACCACGACGACGTTTTCGGGTTACTGAGCTCCTACTGGGAGAGGCCTTGGGCGCCAACGCAAATGGCGTCCACCAGCCCCCACTCCAGCGCGGTATCGGCGCCGACGGTTCGTCCGGACAGCACGAGATACGCTGTGCGCCAGCGGCCGATTCGCCGCGTAACGCTTACGGTGCCGCCGGCGCCGGGGATCAGGCCCAGGGTCAATTCGGGTAACCCGAACACCGAATCGTCGCGCGCCTCAATCCATCCGCAAAACGCCGCCATCTCCAGTCCGCTGCCCATCACCCGGCCGTGAACCTCGGCGCGGCAGGACCGGCCGAGCCGGGCGGTCAGCGCGTCGAGCGCAAGCGCGGGGCTGTGCCGGGTGCGGGCCAGGTGCGCGCTGGCCGGGTCGGCAAAGGTGCCGAACTCGGCGAGGTCTCCGCCGCTGCAAAACGATGGGCCGTTGCCGCTCAACACGATCCCCGTCACCGACGGGTCGAGTTGCGCGACGGTCAGCGCCTCCAATAGCGCCGCGCGCGCGTCGGTGGAAAACGCGTTGTGGCGTTGCGGCCGGTTGAACGCGATGCGCAGGGTGTCGCCGTCGCGGCGTGCCTGCACCGGGTCTCCGATCTCGGGCATGCGGGCGGGGCCGCGCTCGTCGAGCCAGCGCGCGAACTCCGGGCCGGCCTGCAGCGTGGAGTAGGCCAACGACTCGGTCACGACCGCGGCCAGCGTCGGGCCGTCGGGGCTGACCGCGCGCAGCACGTCGTCGCACACGCTGCTGGCATGCGGCCAGCGTTGGCAGCGCTGCGTCAGCTCGGCCAGCGTCTGGGGCACGGAATCGACGGTGACCACCCGGCGATCGGTGCAGGGGTCCTCGGTCAGGGTGAAAGTCGCCGCGTCGAGCCAGGTTTCGGACTTCGCGATGTCAGCGGCCGAGCCGACGGCGACGGTCACCCCCGGCGGCGTGTCGACGCCGGCGTCCGTCGCGCCGGACAGGTCGACCACTCGGAGAGTCACACCGAATACTTCTCGATCAGCCCGTTCTTGTAGAGCTTTCCGGTGTCGGTGCGCGGCAGCTGCGTCTCGAACGCGATGGATCGCGGGCACTTGTAGTGCGCCAGGCGGTCTCGCAGCCAGCCGAGCAGCTCGGCGGCGAATTCGTCGGTGGCGTGGGCTGGGTCGACGGTCTGCACCGCCGCCACGACGCGCTGGCCCATCTCGTCGTCGGGAATGCCGAACACCGCCGCGTCGAGCACCTTCGGATGGGTGACCAGAAGGTTCTCGGTCTCCTGCGGATAGATGTTCACCCCACCGGAGATGATCATGTGGTGGCGCCTGTCGGTCAGGAATAGATAGCCCTCGTCGTCGAGGTAGCCGACGTCGCCGACGGTGGCCCAGCCGTGCTTGTCATGTGAGGCAGCGGTTTTCGTCGGATCGTTGAGGTATTCGAAGGAGAAGCCGCCCTCGAAGTAGATCTCGCCGGGCTGGCCAGGGGGCAGCTCGGTGCCGTCCTCGCCGAGGATGTGGATCTGGCAGTTCATGGGCCTGCCGACCGAACCGGGATGGGCCAGCCACTCCTCGGCGCTGATCAACGTCGACCCGATCGCCTCCGAGGACGCGTAGTACTCGTCGACGATCGGCCCCCACCAGTCGATCATCTGCTTCTTGATCTCCACCGGACACGGCGCCGCGGCGTGCATCACCCGCTGCAGGCTGGACAGGTCGTACGAATCACGAACCGCCTGAGGCAGTTTGAGCATCCGGGTGAACATGGCGGGCACGAACTGGCCGTGGGTCACGCGGTAGCGCTGTATGGCGTCCAGCGTGCCCTCGGGGTCGAACTTCTCCAGCACCACGGTCGTGATGCCGCCGGCCTGCGCGGTCATCGACCACACCGACGG
>NZ_MBEM01000156.1:0-827 GCF_001954045.1 Mycobacterium sp. SP-6446
CGCCGCAAGGCGGGCGAGGTCGAGTACGTGTCCTCGTCCGAGGTGGACTACATGGACGTCTCGCCGCGCCAGATGGTGTCGGTGGCCACGGCCATGATTCCGTTCCTCGAGCACGACGACGCCAACCGTGCCCTGATGGGTGCCAACATGCAGCGTCAGGCGGTTCCGCTGGTGCGCAGCGAGGCACCGCTGGTGGGTACCGGCATGGAGCTGCGTGCCGCGATCGATGCCGGCGACGTCGTCGTCGCCGACAAGGCCGGTGTCATCGAGGAAGTCAGCGCCGACTACATCACCGTGATGGCCGACGACGGCACCCGGCACACCTACCGGATGCGCAAGTTCGCCCGCTCCAACCACGGCACGTGCGCCAATCAGTCGCCGATCGTGGACGCTGGGGACCGGGTGGAGGCCGGCCAGGTGATCGCCGACGGTCCCTGCACCGACAACGGCGAGATGGCGCTGGGCAAGAACCTGCTCGTCGCGATCATGCCGTGGGAAGGCCACAACTACGAGGACGCGATCATCCTCTCCAACCGCCTGGTTGAGGAGGACGTGCTCACCTCGATCCACATCGAGGAGCACGAGATCGACGCCCGCGACACCAAGCTGGGCGCCGAGGAGATCACGCGGGACATCCCGAACGTCTCCGACGAGGTGCTCGCCGACCTCGACGAACGCGGCATCGTCCGCATCGGCGCCGAGGTTCGTGACGGCGACATCCTGGTCGGCAAGGTCACCCCGAAGGGGGAGACCGAGCTGACGCCGGAGGAGCGGCTGCTGCGCGCGATCTTCGGTGAGAAGGCCCGGGAGGTCCGCGACACCTCGCT
>NZ_MBEM01000157.1:0-1265 GCF_001954045.1 Mycobacterium sp. SP-6446
CGCGGACTACACAGATAGGCAGCGAGAAGTCCTCGGCCGCGAAGACGACCCCGACAGCGTCCTGGATCAGCAGTTGGGGGGTGGCGTCGGTGAGCATGTATGCGGTGCGCTCGCTGGGGTAGTTGGGGTCGATGGGCAGGTAGGCTGCGCCGGTTTTGGAGATGGCCAGTAGCGCGGTGACTAATCGGGTGGAGCGGGGCAGTGCGACCGCGACGATGGTTTCTGGTCGGGCTCCATAGGTTGTCAGTCGGGCGGCGAGATGGTTTGCGCGAGCGTCGAGTTGGCGGTAGGTCAGGGTCTCGTTGTCGTCGTCGATTGCGGGGGCGTCGGGGGTGCGCGCGGCCTGGGCGGCGAACAGTTCTGGCACGGTGGCCTGCGGTATTGGCGTGGCGGTGTCGTTCCATCGGTTCACGACTTGGTCGCGTTCGATCGCATCGATGATCTCGATCTGATCGATCCGCCGCTCCGGATCAACCGAGACAGCGTCAAGGATCCGTAGGTAGTGGCTGGCGAACTTCTCGACGGTGTCGTGGTTGAACAGGTCGGTGGCGTACTCGATGGTTCCCGGGATCGGTTGTGGTTCTCCCGGCATTGGCGGAAGTTCGAAGAGGTTGATGGACAGGTCGAACTTCGCGGTGTGGGTGGAAGCAGGCAGCACGTCGACGCCCAGTCCGGGGAATTCGACCTTCGGGAGGGGATTGTTCTGCAGCGCGAGGGACACCTGAAACAGCGGGTGATGGGCAGTGGAGCGGGATAGGTTCAGCGAGTCGACGAGCCGTTCGAATGGGGCGTCTTGGTTTTCGTATGCGGCGAGTGCCTTGCCGGCTACCTGCTCGAGGAGCTGCCTGAAGGGGGGATTGCCCGAGGTCGCCACCCTCAGCACCCAGGTGTTGGCGAAGAACCCGATCAGGTCGGTCAGTGCCTCGTCGGTGCGCCCGGCGATCGGCCCTCCGATTGCAATGTCGTCGCCGGCGCCGAGTTTGCGCAACAGCACTGCCAACGCCGCCTGCAGCACCATCGATGTGGTTGTCCCGGTTTCCCGCGCCAGTTGCTCGATCTGGTCCCGCAGTAACGGGTCGATCGCGAACGACACGACCTCCCCGCGAAACGATCGCTCCGCCGGACGAGGCCGGTCGAACGGCAACGAAATCTGTTCTGGCGCCCCGGACAGCTCACGACGCCAGTACGCCAACTGCTGGGACAGGACGCTGTCGGGGTCGTCTTCGCGGCCGAGGACTTCTCGCTGCCAAAGTGTGTAGTCCGCG
>NZ_MBEM01000158.1:0-29533 GCF_001954045.1 Mycobacterium sp. SP-6446
TCGCCGCGCAGCGGGCCCGCGACCGCGCCGAATCGGAGCCGGGCCGGGCGCGCGACAGCTACGAACGCGACGACGACCTTCAGCAGCGCACCGGTGCGGTGTACGCCGGTTTGGCCGCCGCGGACTGGGGCGGGCGGTGGCTCGTCGTCGACGCGGACGTCGATCCGGGCGGGCTGGCGGCCGCGTTGATCGCCCCGTAGAGACGGCCAGATAGCACAAATTTGTCACGATTTGCCCCTATCGAATAAGAAACGCCCGTGTGGCGCCCGAGTTTTGTCCCGATTCGGTGACACCATGGACTCCATGAGGCAAAGGATCTTGGTCGTCGATGACGACGCTTCGCTGGCGGAGATGCTGACCATCGTGCTGCGTGGGGAGGGCTTCGACACCGCGGTCATCGGTGACGGCACCCAGGCCCTGACCGCGGTGCGCGAGCTGCGCCCGGATTTGGTGCTGCTGGACCTGATGTTGCCCGGCATGAACGGCATCGACGTGTGCCGGGTCTTGCGCGCCGACTCCGGCGTGCCGATCGTCATGCTGACGGCCAAGACCGACACCGTCGACGTGGTGCTGGGCCTGGAGTCGGGTGCCGACGACTACATCATGAAGCCGTTCAAGCCCAAGGAGCTGGTCGCCCGGGTGCGCGCGCGGCTGCGGCGCAACGACGACGAGCCCGCCGAGATGCTGTCGATCGCCGACGTCGAGATCGACGTGCCCGCCCACAAGGTCACTCGAAACGGCGAGCAGATCTCCCTGACCCCCCTGGAGTTCGACCTGCTGGTCGCGCTGGCACGCAAACCACGCCAGGTGTTTACTCGTGATGTGCTGCTCGAACAGGTGTGGGGATACCGGCACCCAGCGGATACCCGCTTGGTAAACGTGCATGTCCAGCGTCTACGGGCCAAGGTCGAAAAAGACCCTGAGAACCCGACTGTGGTGTTGACCGTTCGAGGAGTGGGATACAAGGCCGGACCTCCGTGATCCGGCGCTCGCCGCGACGCACCAGGAGTCGTTGGGGGCGCACGGGCCCCATGGCACGTGGCTTAGGTGCGTTGAGCCGAGCCGTTGGCATTGCCTGGCGCCGTTCGCTGCAGTTGCGAGTCGTGGCGCTGACCCTGGGCCTGTCGTTGGCGGTGATCCTGGCGCTCGGCTTCGTGCTGACCAGTCAGGTCACCAACCGGGTGCTCGACGTCAAGGTCAAAGCCGCCCTCGAGCAGATCGAGCGGGCGCGCACCACCGTCGGTGGGATCGTCAACGGCGAGGAGACGCGCTCGCTGGACAGCAGCCTTCAGCTGGCCCGCAACACGTTGACGTCGAAGACCGACCCGGCGTCGGGCGCCGGCCTCGCGGGTGCGTTCGACGCGGCGCTGCTCGTTCCCGGTGACGGCCCGCGCGCCGCGAGTTCGGCGGGACCCGTCGACCAGGTGCCCAACTCGCTGCGCGGCTTCGTCAAGGCCGGGCAGGCCGCCTATCAATACGCCACCGTGCACACCGACGGCTTCTCCGGGCCGGCCCTGATCATCGGCACGCCGGCGTCGGCGCAGGTGGCCAACCTGGAGCTGTACCTGATCTTCCCGCTCAAGAACGAGCAGGCCACCATCCAGCTGGTGCGCGGCACGATGATCACCGGCGGAGCGGTGCTGCTGGTCCTGCTCGCCGGGATCGCGCTGCTGGTATCGCGTCAGGTCGTCGTGCCGGTGCGGTCGGCGTCGCGGATCGCCGAACGGTTCGCCGACGGCCATCTGTCCGAGCGGATGCCGGTGCGCGGCGAGGACGACATGGCCCGGCTGGCGGTGTCGTTCAACGACATGGCGGAGAGCCTGTCGCGCCAGATCACCCAGCTCGAGGAGTTCGGCAACCTGCAGCGGCGGTTCACCTCCGACGTCAGCCACGAGCTGCGCACCCCGCTGACCACCGTGCGGATGGCCGCCGACCTGATCTACGACCACAGCGCCGACCTCGACCCGACGCTGGCGCGGTCCACCGAGTTGATGGTCAACGAGCTGGACCGCTTCGAGACGCTGCTCAACGACCTGCTGGAGATCTCCCGCCACGACGCGGGCGTGGCCGAGCTGTCCGTCGAGGCGGTCGACCTGCGCACCACGGTGCGAAGCGCGCTGGGCAACGTGGGGCACCTGGCCGAAGAGGCCGGCATCGAGCTGCTTGTCGAGATGCCCGACGAGGAGGTGATCGCCGAGGTCGACGCGCGCCGGGTGGAGCGAATCCTGCGCAACCTGATCGCCAACGCCATCGACCACGCCGAGCACAAGCCCGTCCACATCCGGATGGGCGCAGACGAGGACACGGTCGCCGTCACGGTCCGCGACCACGGGGTGGGGCTGCGGCCCGGCGAGGAGAAGCTGGTGTTCAGCCGGTTCTGGCGCTCGGACCCGTCGCGGGTGCGGCGCTCCGGCGGCACGGGGCTGGGCCTGGCGATCAGCATCGAGGACGCGCGCCTGCACCAGGGCCGGCTCGAGGCGTGGGGCGAGCCCGGTCAGGGCGCGTGCTTCCGGCTGACCCTGCCGCTGGTTCGCGGCCACAAGGTCACCACCAGCCCGCTGCCCATGAAACCCATTCCGCAACCGCCGGCTGCCGAACGCAAGGAGCGCCAGCGCACGCGCGAGCATGCCGAGAGGAGCGGGTGATGCGCCGGCTCCTGGGTCTGCTGTTGCTGGCGGTGTTGCTCGCCGGGTGCGCCGGGGTGCCCAGCTCGTCGGCACCCCAGGCCATCGGCACCGTCGAGCGACCGGCGCCGTCGAACCTGCCCAAGCCGACCCCGGGCATGGACCCCGACGTGCTGCTGCGCGAATTCCTCAAGGCCACAGCCGATCCCGCGAACCGGCATCTGGCCGCGCGGCAGTTCCTCACCCAGTCGGCGTCCAACGCGTGGGACGACGCGGGTAGCGCACTGCTGATCGACCATGTGGTGTTCGTGGAAACCCGTGGCGCTGAACGGGTTTCGGCAAACATGCGGGCCGACATCCTGGGCTCGCTGTCTGACATGGGGGTGTTCGAAACCGCGGAGGGCACGCTGCCGGACCCGGGCCCGATCGAGTTGGTCAAGACGTCGGGCGGTTGGCGCATCGACCGCCTGCCCAACGGAGTCTTCTTGGACTGGCAGCAATTTCAGGCGACCTACAAACGCAACACGCTGTACTTCGCCGACCCCACGGGCAAGACCGTGGTCCCCGACCCGCGCTACGTCGCGGTGTCCGATCACGATCAGCTGGCGACCGAACTCGTGTCCAAGCTGCTGGCGGGCCCGCGGCCGGAGATGGCCCATACGGTCCGCAACCTGCTCGCGCCGCCGCTGCGGCTGCGCGGCCCGGTGACCCGGGCCGACGGCGGCAAAAACGGGATCGGCCGCGGTTACGGGGGAGCGCGCATCGATCTGGAGAAATTATCGACGACCGATCCGCACAGCCGGCAATTGCTTGCCGCGCAAATCATTTGGACCCTGGCCCGCGCGGATATCAGGGGGCCGTATGTGATCAACGCCGACGGTGCGCCGCTGGACGACAGGTTCGCCGAGGGCTGGACTACCTCCGACGTCGCGGCCACCGACCCGGGCGTGGCCGACGGCGCGGGCGCGGGTTTGCACGCGCTGGTCAACGGTTCCCTGGTCGGGTTGGACGGGCAGCACACCACGACGGTGCCCGGGGCCTTCGGGCGGATGGGGGACCAGTCGTCCGCCGCGCTGTCGCGCAGTGGGCGCGAGGTGGCGTCGGTGGTGACCCTGCGGCGCGGCGCTCCCGACGTGGCGGAGTCGCTGTGGATCGGCGAGCTGGGTGGTGAGGCGGTGCAATCCGCCGACGGGCACAGCATTTCGCGGCCCAGCTGGTCGCTGGACGACGCGGTCTGGGTGGTGGTCGACACCAACAACGTGCTGCGGTCGTTCCAGGAGCCGGCGTCGGGGCAGCCCGCGCGCATCCCGGTCGATTCGGCGGCGGTCGCCACCCGCTTCCCGGGGCCGATCACCGAGCTGCAGCTGTCCCGCGATGGCACCCGGGCCGCGATGGTGATCGCCGGCCAGGTGATCATCGCCAGCGTCGAGCAGACCCAGGCCGGCCAGTTCGCCCTGACATATCCGCGGCGGCTGGGTTTCGGACTCGGCACGTCGGTGGTGTCGCTGTCCTGGCGAACCGGCGATGACATCGTGGTGACCCGCACGGACGCCACGCATCCGGTGTCGTACGTGAACATCGACGGCGTGAACTCCGACGCGCCCTCGCGCGGTTTGCAGATTCCGCTGACGGCGATCGCGGCCAACCCGTCGACGGTGTACGTCGCGGCTCCGCAAGGGGTGCTGCAATATTCGGCGTCCTCCGCCGAAGGCGAGCAGAGCTGGTCGGAGGTAGCCGGCTTGGGCGCACCCGGGGCGGCACCGGTCTTGCCGGGGTAAGCGAGCACTTGTCACCCCTGGCCGCCACACTGGCGACGTGCTCGACCTCATCCTGCCGCTGGAATGTGGCGGCTGCGGCGCGCCTGCGACCCGCTGGTGCGACGCGTGCGCCCTAGAGCTGGCCGTCAAACCCGACGAACCGCACCTGATCACCCCGCGCATCGACCCGCAGGCGCCGGTGTTCGCGCTCGGTCGCTACGCCGGCGCGCGGCGCCAGGCGATCCTCGCGCTGAAGGAGCACGGGCGCGCCGACCTCGTCGCGCCGCTGGCCCGCGCGCTGGCCATCGGGCTGCACCGGCTGCTGACGTGGGGCATGCTCGAGACGCCGTTGACGATCGTGCCCGCGCCGACCCGGCGTTCGGCGGCGCGCCGGCGTGGCGGCGACCCCGTCGCCCGGTTGGCCGCCGCGGCGGTCGCCGCGCACCCGGACGCCGTCGTCGTGCCGGCCCTGCGGATGACGGCGCTGGCCCGCGACTCGGTGGGCCTGCGCCCCGCCGCCCGCGAGCGCAACATCGCGGGCCGGGTCCTGCTGCGGGGTAGGCCCGCAAAACTACAGCGCACCGAAGTCCTGATCGTCGACGACATCGTCACCACCGGCGCGACGGCACGCGAATCGGTGCGCGTCCTGCGGTCCGCCGGGGTCCGGGTGGCCGCGGTGCTGGCGATCGCGGCCGCCTGAGGCTGTGCCTCTCCCGGTGTCTCTCCCTGTGCGGCAGCCAAGAGGTTGTGAAGAACTCGCAACAGGTGAGCGAAATGGTGGCATCGCAAGGCGAACACGAGCTAACGTCGAGGACAACCTTCAGGAACTTAAGAGGACCTACTGGTCTGACTCACTGGTCGCGATTCTCAGGTTGATACGCCACTTGCGGAGGGGGTGAGTATTCGACACCTTGCACCGGCGGGCTGCCTGCGGCGGCGATCTCTTTCAAGTCGCTCCCACCCCGTCGTTGCGTCTTCAAGAAAGCCGACACGCAGGGCGCGTGCGACGTGAAAAGAGAAACGAGTTGTCACGTATGTCAAGGCTCACCGTGGATTCCGGTCAGATTCTGGATCAACCGCCGGCAGAAACCGACGCGCAGGAACCGACAACGTCCGCCGAGGTCGTGTTCAAGGGCCGCAACGTCGAGATTCCGGATCACTTCCGCGTCTATGTCTCGCAGAAACTCGCCCGCTTGGAACGGTTCGACAAGACCGTCTACCTGTTCGACGTCGAGCTCAAGCACCAACGCAACCGTCGTCAACGCAAGTGCTGTCAGCGCGTGGAGGTCACCGCGCGGGGCCGCGGGCCGGTAGTCCGCGGCGAGGCCTGCGCGGACAGCTTCTATGCCGCGCTGGAGGCGGCGGTCGTCAGGCTGGAAAGCCGGCTGCGCCGCGGCAAGGATCGCCGCAAGGTGCACTACGGCGAAAAGACACCCGTTTCCCTGGCCGAGGCCACCGCGGTGGCCCCGCCGCCGGAGCGGTCCGTCAACAACAAGCTCAATGGCAAGGCCTTCAACGACAGCCAGGCGGCGCCGCCGCACCAGCACGAAGCCGAACCCGACGACCACGCCGACCACGCGCCGGGCCGCGTCGTGCGCACAAAAGAGCATCAAGCCAAGCCGATGTCGGTCGACGACGCGCTCTACGAAATGGAACTCGTCGGCCACAACTTCTTTTTGTTCTACGACAAGGAGACCGAACGGCCGTCCGTCGTCTACCGGCGGCACGCTTATGACTACGGGCTGATCAGGCTCTCCTGAGGGTCGGCGGACATCACCTGGTTGTCACCTACCATGGGAGTCGCCTTATAGAAGACTCCTACCAACAGGGGACATAGCTGTGCTGTCGAAATTGCTGCGCCTTGGTGAAGGTCGCATGGTCAAGCGCCTCAAAAGGGTGGCCGACTATGTCAGCACCTTGTCTGACGACATCGAAAAGCTCACCGATGCCGAGCTGAGGGCCAAGACCGACGAGTTTCGGAAGCGCCTGGACGACGGGGAAAGCCTCGACGACCTGCTGCCCGAGGCGTTCGCGGTGGCCCGCGAGGCCGCCTGGCGGGTGCTCGACCAGCGGCCGTTCGACGTGCAGGTGATGGGCGCCGCGGCCCTGCACCTGGGCAATGTCGCCGAGATGAAGACCGGTGAGGGCAAGACCCTGACCTGTGTGCTGCCCGCCTACCTCAACGCGCTGGCCGGCAAGGGCGTGCACATCGTCACCGTCAACGACTATCTGGCCAAACGCGACAGCGAGTGGATGGGCCGCGTGCACCGCTTCCTGGGCCTGCAGGTCGGGGTGATCCTGGCCAACATGAGCCCGGACGAACGCCGGGTCGCCTACAACGCCGACATCACCTACGGCACCAACAACGAGTTCGGCTTCGACTACCTGCGCGACAACATGGCCCACTCGCTCGATGACCTGGTGCAGCGCGGGCACAGCTACGCCATCGTCGACGAGGTCGACTCCATCCTGATCGACGAGGCCCGCACCCCGCTGATCATCTCCGGGCCCGCCGACGGCGCCTCGAACTGGTACACCGAGTTCGCCCGGTTGGCGCCGCTGATGCAAAAGGACGTCCACTACGAGGTGGACCTGCGCAAGCGCACCGTCGGCGTGCACGAGAAGGGCGTCGAGTTCGTCGAAGACCAGTTGGGCATCGACAACCTCTACGAGGCCGCCAACTCGCCGCTGGTCAGCTACCTCAACAACGCGCTGAAGGCCAAGGAGCTGTTCAACCGCGACAAGGACTACATCGTCCGCGACGGCGAGGTGCTGATCGTCGACGAGTTCACCGGCCGCGTGCTGATCGGTCGCCGCTACAACGAGGGCATGCACCAGGCCATCGAGGCCAAGGAGCACGTGGAGATCAAGGCCGAGAACCAGACACTCGCCACCATCACGCTGCAGAACTACTTCCGGCTCTACGACAAGCTCGCCGGCATGACCGGTACCGCCCAGACCGAGGCGGCCGAGCTGCACGAGATCTACAAGCTGGGCGTGGTCAGCATCCCGACCAACAAGCCGATGATCCGCACCGACTGCTCCGACCTCATCTACAAGACCGAGGAAGCAAAGTACATCGCGGTGGTCGACGACGTCGCCGAGCGCTACGACAAGGGCCAGCCCGTCCTGATCGGTACCACCAGCGTGGAACGCTCGGAGTACCTGTCGCGTCAGTTCAAGAAGCGGCGCATTCCGCACAACGTGCTCAACGCCAAGTATCACGAGCAGGAGGCGGGGATCATCGCGGTGGCCGGCCGGCGCGGGGGCATCACGGTGGCCACCAACATGGCCGGGCGTGGTACCGACATCGTGCTGGGCGGCAATGTCGACTTCCTCACCGACCAGCGGCTGCGCGCCCGGGGCCTGGATCCGGTGGAGACGCCCGACGAGTACGAAGCGGCCTGGCACGAGGAACTGGCCGTCGTCAAGGAGGAGGCCGCCAAAGAGGCCACTGAGGTGATCGAGGCCGGCGGCCTGTACGTGCTGGGCACCGAGCGCCACGAGTCGCGCCGCATCGACAACCAGCTACGAGGCCGTTCCGGCCGCCAGGGTGACCCCGGCGAGTCGCGCTTCTACCTCTCCCTCGGCGACGAGCTGATGCGCCGCTTCAACGGTGCGGCGCTGGAGTCGCTGCTGACCCGGCTGAACCTGCCCGACGACGTGCCGATCGAAGCGAAGATGGTCACCCGCGCGATCAAGAGCGCCCAGACCCAGGTGGAGCAGCAGAACTTCGAGGTCAGAAAGAACGTCCTCAAGTACGACGAGGTGATGAACCAGCAGCGCAAGGTCGTTTACGCCGAGCGCCGCCGCATCCTCGAGGGCGAGGACCTGCAGCAGCAGGCCACCGACATGCTGACCGACGTCATCACCGCCTACGTCGACGGCGCGACCTCCGAGGGATATGCCGAGGATTGGGACCTCGACGCGTTGTGGACGGCGCTGAAGACGCTGTACCCGGTCGGAATCAGCCACGAGACGCTCACCCACCGCGACGAGGACTCCGACCGCGACGACCTCACCCGCGAGGAGCTGCTCGAGGCACTGCTCAAAGACGCCGAACGTGCTTATGCCGCAAGGGAAGCCGAACTCGAGGAAATCGCCGGCGAGGGCGCGATGCGCCAGCTGGAGCGCAACGTGTTGCTCAACGTGATCGACCGCAAGTGGCGCGAGCACCTCTACGAGATGGATTACCTCAAGGAAGGCATCGGGCTGCGCGCGATGGCGCAGCGCGATCCGCTGGTGGAGTACCAGCGCGAGGGCTACGACATGTTCATGGCCATGCTCGACGGCATGAAGGAGGAGTCGGTCGGCTTCTTGTTCAACGTCACCGTCGAGGCGGCGCCGGCCCCGCAAGTCGCCCCGGTGGAGGCTCCCGACGGGCTCGCGGAATTCGCGACCGCCGCGGCAGCCGCTGGGGAGCGGGACGGCTCGGGTGGCGCGCCCGCCGCGGTGCGCGAGCAGGCTCCGGCCGCGTTGCGCGCCAAGGGCATTGACGACGAAGCGCCGGCCCTGACGTATTCCGGCCCGTCGGAGGACGGTTCGGCGCAGGTCCAGCGCAACGGCGGTGGGGCCGCCGACAAGACGCCGGCCGGAGTGCCCGCCGGCGCCAGCCGGCGCGAGCGGCGCGAAGCCGCGCGGCGCCAAGGCCGGGGCGCCAAGCCACCGAAATCCGTGAAGAGGCGCTAGCCCGTCGCTCCCACCTTCCGTCGAACGTGCGGCTGGCCGCACGTTGGGCGTCGAGTGTGCGGCTGGCCGCACGTTCGCAGGAAGAATTTGAGGCAGCTGCCTCATGCGCGGCTCCGGCGGCGGCGCGCAGCATCGGTGCATGACAAAATTTCGCACACCAGCCGATGCCGCCTCGGCCATCCTGCGGAACCCCACGCTGCCCACCGGGGACGACGAAAGATTCACCGGCTTCGGCGTTTTGGGGCTGCCCTTCGCCAGCGGCCACTATCTCGCCCTGCGCTGCATACCCTCGGCGTCGTTCGCGCCCGGCTACCGATCGGTGTGGCACCGGGATCCGGACGGCGTGTGGACGTTCTACGCGACGACGCCCGCCGAGCAGAGCTGTTCGCGTTACTTCAGCTCGGCGACGCCGAACGACGCGGTCCAATGCGATATCGACGTCGCGTGGGTCACCCCGTGGTCGCTCTACGTCCAGATCCCGGGGCTGCTCGAGTGGCACCTGGACATCGGGGTCACCACGACCACACGGCTGATGACCCGGATCGCGCAGCGGCTGCCCGCGGCGGCGTGGACCAACCGGCTGGCCCTCGGTGTGATGGGCCGAGCCACCGGTCCGGCGATGGGCGCCGGACAGATCCGGCTAACCGGGGCCGTTCCGAACGGGCAGCGATTCATGCTTGCCCCGAGGAGATTCTGGGCGGTCATCGGCTCGCGCGCGACGCTGCGCGGAGACGACCTCGGCCCGGTCGGGCCGCTGCATCCGCAGGCCCGCCTGGCCGACTTCCGGGCCCCGCAGCGCGGGTTCTTCGTGGTCGGCGGCGGTCATCTCGAGACGTTCGATCCCAGCCGCCACCATGCCGTCGGGCGCACCGTCTCGATTGCCTGACCAGCGCCGGTCACCTGGGCACAATGAGTTGATGGCGGCCGAGGCGTCCGAAGCTCCGACTCGCGCGGAGCTGCTGGCCGCGCTGTCCGTGGCCATCGACCTGGGCCTGGGGCAGCCCGCCGAGCACATGCTTCGCGCTGCGATGATCGCGACCCGGCTCGCGGACCGGCTCGGGCTCACCGAGGCGCAACGGGATTGCGTGTACTACACGACGCTGATCATGTGGATCGGTTGTCACGCCGACTCCCACGAATACGCGCGCTGGTTCGGCGACGACATCGCCGTGCGCCACGACTCCTATCTGGTCGACTGGTCGGGCCTGCCGTATCTGCGTTTCCTGCTGAGCAACGTCGGCCGCGGCGAACCGCTGACGCACCGGTTATCAATCATGGCAACGCTTTTCGTCAATGCGCGCGGTCAGCTGTCCCGCTTGATCCATTCGCATTGCACGTCGGCGGCGCTGCTGGCCGACCGAATCGGCCTGGGGCCCGATGTGCAGGCGTCGCTCGCGTTCGCGTTCGAGCGATACGACGGCGGCGGCCTGCCCGGCGGCGCCCACGGCGAGCAGATCCCGATCCAGATGCGGGTCGCACAGGTCGCCGACATGGTCGAGGTGCACCACCGCGCGTACGGGGTCGACGGCGCCGTAGCCGTGGCCCGCAGCCGACGGGGTGGCCAGTTCGACCCGCGCGTCGTCGACGCGTTCGTCCAGCACGCGGACACCATCCTGGCCGGCCCGCCGGCCGGTGACGCCTGGGCGGCGGCATTGCGCGAGGCGCCCGATCGTCACGAGCGGCTCGACGAACCGGGGCTGGACGCCCTCCTCGTCGCGTTCGGCGACTTTGTCGACCTGAAATGCCCGTTCACGCTGGGGCATTCGCGCGCGGTGGCCCGCCTTGCCGGTGACGCGGCGCTCGCGGCGGGCCTCGACGCCGGTGCCGCGGCGCTGACCCGACGTGCCGGCCACGTCCACGACCTGGGCCGCATCGGTGTGTCGAACCAAATCTGGTCCAAGCCGGCATCGTTGAGTGCGGCCGAGTTCGAACGGGTTCGGCTGCATCCCTACCTCACCGTGCGGATCCTCAACCAGGTCCCCGGCCTCGCGCGGCTGGCCGAGGTCGCCGGCAATCACCACGAGTGCCTCGACGGCTCGGGCTATCCCCGTGGCCTCGCCGGGACCGCGCTGAGCCTGCCCGATCGCGTGCTGGCGGCCGCGGTGAGCTACCAATCCGCTTGCGAGCCAAGGCCGTATCGCGACGAGCTGTCGACCGGCGCGGCGGCGCGGCGGCTGCGCGAACGGGTGCGCGCGGGCGAGCTCGACCCCGTCGCCGCCGAGGCGGTGCTCCACGCGGCGGGAGAACCCGCCCAGCGGCAGCCCCGGCTGCGTCCGGGCGGGCTCACGCCGCGCGAGATCGAAGTGCTGTGCCTGGTCGCCCGCGGGGCGTCCAACAAGCAGATCGCGGCGTCGTTGGTGATCAGCGAGAAGACGGCCCGCAACCACGTCGAGCGAACGTACGCGAAGATCGGGGTGTCCAACCGCATCGGTGCCAGCATGTATGCGCTGCAGCACGGGCTGGTGGACCCGGCCCGCGGCTAAAAAATACGACCGAAATCGTGCCTGCCTCGTCGGAAAATGAGGCATCCGCCCCATGTTCAAAAGCGCCGTCGAGGCGCACAATCAGCGAATGAAGCGATTGTTGATAGTCGGCTACGGCGCCGTGGCATACCTGCTATTTCTTGCCGCGTTCCTGTACCTCGTTGCTTTCCTGGGCAACTTCTGGGTCCCGCGATCCGTGGACCACGGGATCTCCGCGCCCATCGGCCAGGCGGTGCTGATCAACCTGCTGCTGCTCGCCGCGTTCGGCGTCCAGCACAGCGTCATGGCGCGCCCGGGGTTCAAGGCGTGGTGGACACGAGTCGTGCCGTCGACGATTGAGCGCAGCACCTACGTGGTGTTGTCCAGCGCCGTGCTGGTGCTGCTGTACTGGCAATGGCGCACGATGCCGACCGTCATCTGGGACGTGTGGCAGCCGGTCGGGCGCACGGCGCTGTGGGCGTTGTTCTGGCTCGGATGGGCGATCGCGCTGGCGGCGACCTTCATGGTGAGCCACTTCGACCTGTTCGGACTGCGCCAGGTGTATCTGGCTTGGCAAGGAAAACCGTACACACACATAGGTTTTCACGCTCGCTGGCTGTACAAGTTGGTGCGCCACCCGCTTATGCTGGGTTTCTTCATCGCCTTCTGGGCGACGCCCACGATGACGGCCGGGCATCTGCTTTTCTCGATCGGGATGACGGGCTACATCCTGCTCGCCACGCAACTGGAGGAGCACGACCTGATCGGCGCGCTGGGCGACGAATACCGTGACTACCGTCGTCGGGTGCCGATGGTGCTGCCGTGGCCACGCCCGCACACGACTCCGCACCCGACTGAGGCGGCGCCCCAGGGTTAAACCTGAGTTTGGCCGGTCCCGCTTCTCATCGGGCGGTATTTCGCCGAGGATTGACTCCTATGGATGTCAAGGAGGTCTTGCTGCCGGGCGTCGGTCTCCGATACGAATTCGTGAGCCATAGCGGTGACCGGATCGGCATTGTCGCGCGGCGCGGCGGTGACTTCGACGTCGTCCTGTACGGCCCCGACGATCCGGACCAGGCCCGCCCGGTGTTCCGCCTCACAGACGAAGAGGCCGACGCCGTGGCGCAGATTCTCGGCGCGCCGCGCATCGCCGAGCGGTTCACCGAACTGACCCGCGAAGTGCCGGGACTCGAAGCGGGCCAAGTCCACATCCGGCCGGGCGGCACGTTCGTGGACCGGCCGCTGGGGGAGACCCGTGCCCGCACCCGGACCGGCGCGTCGATCGTGGCGATCGTGCGCGACGAGGCCGTGCTCGCCTCGCCGGGCCCGGCGGAGACGCTGCGGGCGGGCGACGTCCTGATCGTCATCGGCACCGAGGAGGGCATCGCCGGAGTCGAACAGATCGTCGACAAGGGCTGAGCCAGTGCAGGTTTCGGGCGCGCTGCTATTTCAGCTCGGCGCCCTCCTGGCCGCGCTCGCGGTGTTGGGCACTGTCGCGCGCCGGTTCGCGTTGTCCCCGATACCGCTTTATTTGGTGGCGGGTCTCTCGCTGGGTAAGGGCGGCATCTGGCCCGTGGCCGCCGCCGGTGGGTTCATCACGACGGCCGCGCCCATCGGCATCGTGTTGCTGTTGCTGACCCTGGGCCTGGAATTCTCCGCGACCGAATTCGCCAGCAGCCTGCGCCACCATTTGCCCTCGGCCGCCGTCGACGTGGTGCTCAACGCCGCGCCCGGCGCTGTGGCCGGCTGGCTGCTGGGCCTGGACGGTGTCGCGATCCTGGCGTTGGCCGGCGTCACCTACATCTCCTCGTCGGGTGTCATCGCCCGGGTACTGGAAGACCTGCGCCGGCTCGGCAACCGCGAAACCCCGGCCGTGCTGTCGGTATTGGTGCTCGAGGACTTCGCGATGGCCGCCTACCTGCCGCTGTTCGCGGTACTGGCGTCCGGAGGTACCTGGCTCGAGGCGCTCGCGGGCATGATCGCCGCGGTCGTCGCCCTGATTTTGGCCTTCGTCGCGTCGTATTACTGGGGACATCACGTCGGCCGGCTGGTGGCACACGCCGATTCCGAGCAGCTGCTGCTGCGGGTACTGGGCGTCACGCTGATGGTCGCCGCCCTGGCCGAGTCCCTGCACGCATCGGCGGCCGTGGGCGCGTTCCTGGTGGGCCTCACCCTGACGGGGGAGACCGCGGAGCGGGCGCGCCAGGTGCTGGGCCCCCTGCGCGATTTGTTCGCCGCGATCTTCTTCCTGGCGATCGGCCTGTCGGTCGACCCGCACGAGTTGCTTCCGATGCTTCCGGTGGCCGTCGCCCTGGCCGCCATCACCGCCGCGACGAAGGTGGCCACCGGCGTATTCGCGGCCCGCCGCGACGGTGTGGCGCGCCGTGGGCAGTTGCGGGCCGGCACGGCGCTCATCGCCCGCGGCGAGTTCTCCCTGGTCATCATCGGGTTGGTCGGTACGTCGGTGCCCGGCGTGGCCGCGTTGGCGACCTCGTATGTCTTCGTCATGGCGATCGCGGGTCCGGTGTTGGCGCGCTTCGCCGGCGGCCCGGCGCCGGAGCGCGCAGCGCCGTAGCGCTGTAGCGCCCCGGGGAGTCAACCGATGTGCAGGGCGACGAGCAGCCATCGCGCGCCCGCGATCTGCTCGACCCGGCAGGCGATGGCGTGCATGCGGTCACCGCGGCTGTAGCACCCGAAGACCTCGGCCGCGGTCGCGGGCTGTCCGACCGGTTGCAGCCGCATCCGGCGCAGCACCGCGGCGCCCTTTCGGGCGGCCGGCGCGCGGCGCACCGATTCCACCGAGTCGACCAAAGTCGGTGCCAGCAGCGGCCGCAGCTGGGCCGGCGGCCGCCGGTGGTCGATGACTTCCAGCACTCGGCGCAGCGCGGCGTCGGCGAAGACCGCCGCCTGACGCATCGACGGGGACAGCGCCGTCGCCGCCTCCGGTTGGCCGCGGGGTCGCCCGGCGTGGGCCCGGCCCGGTGCGCGCCCGGTCCGGCGCGGCGCCGCCTGCCGGGAGTCATCGACCGGCGATGGCCGGCACGGCGGGACATTTCGCGGCACGAGCCTTTCGGGCTCGTATTCGACGACGGGCGTGACGGCAAAGGGACTAGTGGTCAACGGGCACTCTCCAACTCACACGGAACGGGTCGTCCGACGCGGACGCGGGGAGCCTGCTGGAGAGTGGCAGACGGTTGTTGCTAGGCCTGTTTTTAAGGCGCTCGTCGCC
This sequence comes from Mycobacterium sp. SP-6446, assembly GCF_001954045.1. Lineage (NCBI taxonomy): Bacteria > Bacillati > Actinomycetota > Actinomycetes > Mycobacteriales > Mycobacteriaceae > Mycobacterium > Mycobacterium sp. SP-6446. The sequence continues at coordinate 14,762 of NZ_MBEM01000158.1, forward strand.
ATCGCGCAATTCGGTCTCCCGTATACCCGTGCACTGCCGCGCCCGGCTCGGGCGATTACGGTGGTCAGGGACACGGCACACCAGCGAGGCGCACGAAGGCGCACCAGCGAATTGAGGGCGAATTGACAAGGAGCACATGGCCGCAGTGGTGACCCGGTTGTCCCCGTCGGACACGTCGTTTTACCGGCTGGAAAACTCCGCTACCCCGATGTACGTCGGATCGCTGTCCATCCTTCGCCGCCCCCGCGCCGGATTGAGCTACGAGACGTTACTGGCCACCGTCGAGCAGCGGCTCGCCCAGATACCGCGCTACCGGCAGAAGGTTCGCGAAGTGATCGGCACGGCCCGGCCGGTGTGGATCGACGACCGCGACTTCGACATCACCTACCACGTCAGGCAGTCGGCGCTGCCATCGCCGGGCAGCGACGAGCAGCTGCACCAGCTGGTCGCGCGGCTGGCCGCCCGCCCGCTGGACAAGTCGCGGCCGCTCTGGGAGATGTACCTCGTCGAAGGCCTGAACAAAAACCGCGTGGCGCTGTACACCAAGTCCCACCAGGCGCTCATCAACGGCATGACAGCGCTGGAGATCGGCCACGTCATCGCCGACCGAACGCGCCGTCCGCCGCCGTTCCCCGAAGACATTTGGATACCTGAACGCGATCCCGGCAATACCCGGCTGGTGCTCGGCGCGGTGAGTGACTGGGTGATGGGGCCGGGCGCGCAGCTGCGGGCCGTCGGATCCGCGTTGGCCGGACTGGCGACGAACTACGGCGAATTGCTCGACGCCGGCCGCCGTGTCGTCGGTTTCGCGCGCACGATCGCGCGCGGGACCGCGCCCAGCAGCCCGCTGAACGCCCGGGTTTCGCGCAGCCGGCGGTTCACGGTCGCCCAGGGCAATCTCGAGGACTACCGGACGATCAGGGCGCGGTATGACTGCGACGTCAACGATGTGGTGCTGGCGGTGATCGCCGGGGCGCTGGGCAACTGGTTGATGTCGCGCGGTGAAGCGGCATCGCCGACCGCGACGATCCGGGCGATGGCGCCGCTGTCGGTGTACTCCGATGGTCAACACGACTCCACCGGCCCCGGCCAGACGATCAGCCAGGTCACTCCGTTCCTGGTCGACCTGCCGGTGGGGGAAGGCAACGCCGTGGTGCGGCTGTCGCAGATCGCGCACGCCACCGAATCGAACCCGACGGCCGCCAGTCTCGTCGACGCCCGGACCATCGTCACGCTGTCGGGTTTTGCGCCACCGACGCTGCACGCGATGGGCATCCGCGTCGCCGCCGGTTTTTCCGCGCGCCAGTACAACCTGTTGATTACCAATGCGCCTGGGGCTCAGTCGCAGATGTATGTGGCCGGCACCAAGTTGCTGGAGAGCTATGCCGTGCCGCCGCTGCTGCACAACCAGGCGCTGGCCATCAGCGTGACGTCCTACAACGGGATGCTGTATTTCGGAATCAATGCCGACCGCGATGCGATGAGCGATGTCGACCTGCTGCCCGGACTGCTGAATCAATCACTCGAAGAGCTTCTGGAAGCTTCTCGGTAGTGGCGTCAAAATCGCTGTGTGGATATAGCATTCGTTGATGTGAGCACCGCAACAAACGGCGACGCAGAGGCCAAAGCGTCGGCGAAGGCGAAGAAGAAGAAATCCGGTTCGTCCGAACCCCGGATCTCCGACGCCGTCTATGAGGCCGAATTATTCCGGCTGCAAACGGAATTCGTGAAATTGCAGGAGTGGGTGCGGCATTCCGGCGCGCGCGTCGTCGTCATTTTCGAAGGGCGTGACGCCGCGGGCAAGGGCGGCGCCATCAAGCGGATCACCGAATACCTGAGCCCGCGCGTCGCCCGTATCGCCGCGCTGCCCGCGCCGACCGATCGCGAACGCGGCCAGTGGTACTACCAGCGCTATATCGCCCAGCTGCCCACCAAAGGCGAGATCGTGCTCTTCGATCGATCGTGGTACAACCGCGCCGGCGTCGAGAAGGTGATGGGATTTTGCACGCCGCAGGAGTATGCGCTGTTTTTGCGGCAGACGCCGATCTTGGAGCAGATGCTCATCGACGACGGGATTCTGTTGCGCAAGTATTGGTTTTCGGTTTCCGAGGACGAGCAGCTGCGCCGGTTCAAGGCGCGGCGCAATGACCCTGTGCGCCAATGGAAGCTGAGTCCGATGGACTTGGAATCGGTGTACCGGTGGGAGGATTATTCGCGCGCCAAGGACGAGATGATGGTGCACACCGATACCCCGGTCAGCCCGTGGTACGTCGTGGAATCAGACATCAAGAAGCACGCACGGCTCAACATGATGCATCACCTGCTGTCCACGATCGAGTACACCGACGTGCAGACGCCCAAGGTCGAGCTGCCGGAACGCCCGGTGCTAAGCGGCAACTACGAACGGCCGCCGCGTGAGCTGTCGAGGTACGTCGACGACTATGCGGCCACGTTGATCGAGGGCTAGCCATGGGCGATGCCGCGATCCACGTCTACATCCCGGCCACCCTGCCGATGTTGCAGCAGCTTGTCGCCGACGGCTCGTTGTGGCCGGCCAACGGCACGGCGTTCGCGGTGACCCCGACATTGCGCGAGGCCTACGCCGAAGGTGACGACGAGGAACTCGCCGACGTGGCGCTGCGCGAGGCCGCGCTTGCGTCGCTGCGCCTGCTGGCGGCCCAGGATGCGGGAGGGGCCGACCCGGCTCTGCGGCCGCGGCGCGCGGTGCTGTCCGCTGAGGTGGGCCTGGGCGAATCCGGGGCCACGTTCCGTCCGGATCTGGACGACGCCGTCGTCAGACTGGGCGCGCCCGTCGCGCTTGACCAGGTGATCGCCGCGTACGTCGACAACGCCGCCGCCGAGGACGACGTCACCAGGGCTATCGAGGCGATCGACGCCGCCGACCTGGGCGACGAGGACGCCGACCTGATCGTCGGCGACGCTCAGGACCACGATCTGGCCTGGTACGCCAACCAGGAGCTGCCCTTTTTGCTAGACCTGCTCTGAGGGGAACTGTGTGACGCATTCTGGGCCCGCGAGCCTGGATACGGTACCGTAGGTTACGGTACCGTAGCTTGTGTGACGGGGTGCTACCAATGAGTAAGCAACATGCATCGATCGCCGCCAACGTCGTGGACACCAAACGCCCCAGTGTCGTCGGGGCGGAGCGTCATCCCGGCTGGCACGCGCTTCGTAAGCTAGCCGCGCGCATCACCACGCCGCTGCTGCCCGACGACTACCTGCACCTGGCCAATCCGCTGTGGTCGGCGCGGGAACTGCGGGGCCGGATCCTCGAAGTCCGCCGCGAGACCGAAGACTCCGCGACGCTGGTCATCAAGCCCGGCTGGGGCTTCAGTTTCGACTACCAACCGGGCCAGTACATGGGCATCGGCCTGCTGGTGGACGGGCGCTGGCGCTGGCGGTCGTATTCGCTGACGTCGAGCCCGGCCGAGACTTCCCGCTCCGCTCTCGGATCCGGAGCGGCGCGCACGGTGACCATCACCGTCAAGGCGATGCCCGAGGGGTTCCTGTCCAGCCACCTGGTGGCCGGCGTGGAACCGGGCACCATCGTCCGGCTGGCGGCGCCGCAGGGCAATTTCGTGCTGCCCGACCCCGCGCCGGCGTCGATCCTGTTCCTCACCGCCGGGTCGGGGATCACGCCGGTCATGTCGATGCTGCGCACGCTGGCGCGCCGCGACCAGATCACCGACATCGCACACCTGCATTCGGTGCCCACCGAATCCGACATGATGTTCGGCGCCGAGTTGAGCGAACTGGCGGCCGACCAGCCGGGGTACCGCTTGCGGGTGCGCGAGACCCGCACCCAGGGCCGGCTCGACCTCGGCTCGCTCGACGGCGAGGTGCCGGACTGGCGGCAACGCCACACCTGGGCCTGCGGACCGGAGGGCCTGCTAAATCAGGCCGAGCGGGTCTGGTCGGCGGCCGGCATCGGCGACCGGTTGCACCTGGAGCGATTCGCGGTGTCCAAGGCCGCGCCCGCTGGAGCCGGCGGAACGGTGACATTCGCCCGAAGCGGCCGCGCCGTCGCCGCAGACGCCGCGACCTCGCTGATGGACGCAGGCGAGGGCGCCGGTGTGCAGATGCCCTTCGGTTGCCGCATGGGCATCTGCCAGTCGTGTGTGGTTAGCCTGGTGGAAGGCCACGTTCGCGACCTGCGCACCGGCAAGGAGCACGACCCCGGGACCCGAGTTCAGACGTGTATTTCCGCCGCTTCGGGCGATTGCGTGATCGACATCTAAAGGCTACTCACAGGTAACTTACGGAATCGTAGGTTACGATAGCGTAGGTACAAACCACAACTGACTACATACCGAGCGCATGGAGGTGGAGACAATCGCGATCACAGACGTCGACGCATTCGCACATCTCACGGACGCCGATATCGAAAGCCTGGCCGTTGAGCTGGACGCTATCCGCCAGGACATTGAAGACTCGCGCGGCGAGCGGGATTCTCGCTACATCCGTCGCACCATCGCGGCCCAGCGCGCGCTGGAGGTGGCCGGCCGGCTGATGCTGGCCGCCAGTTCGCGGCGTTCGGCGTGGTGGGCAGGCGCCGCCACGTTGGGCGTGGCCAAGATCGTCGAGAACATGGAGATCGGCCACAACGTCATGCACGGCCAGTGGGACTGGATGAACGACCCGGAGATTCACTCCTCGACGTGGGAGTGGGACATGAGCGGGTCGTCCAAGCACTGGCGTTACACGCACAACTTCGTGCACCACAAGTACACCAACATCCTCGGCATGGACGACGACGTCGGCTACGGCATGCTGCGCGTCACCCGAGACCAGCGCTGGAAGCGGTTCAACTTCTTCAACCTGGTGTGGAACACGTTGCTGGCGTTGCTGTTTGAGTGGGGTGTCGGCCTGCAGCATGTGGAGATCGGCAAGATCGTCAAGAAGCGTATGGACAACGAGGAGGCCCGGCAGCGGATCGACGAGTTCATGGCCAAGGCCGGCCGGCAGGTGGTCAAGGACTACGTCGCGTTCCCGGCGCTGACCTCGCTGTCGCCCGGGGCTACTTTCCGGTCGACATTGACGGCCAATGCTGTTGCCAACATCATCCGCAACGTGTGGGCCAACGCCGTCATTTTCTGCGGCCACTTTCCCGACGGCGCAGAGAAATTCACCAAGACCGACATGATCGGCGAAACAAAGGGTCAGTGGTACCTGCGCCAGATGCTGGGCAGCGCCAACTTCGAAGCCGGGCCGGTGCTGCGGTTCATGAGCGGCAACCTGTGCCACCAGATCGAGCATCACTTGTACCCCGACCTGCCGAGTAATCGGCTGCACGAGATCTCGGTGCGCGTGCGCGCCGTCTGCGACAAGTACGACTTGCCTTACACCACAGGCTCATTCCTGGTGCAGTACGGCAAGACGTGGCGCACGCTGGCCAAGCTGTCGCTGCCGAACAAGTACCTGGTGGACAACGCTGACGATGCGCCGGAGACCCGCAGCGAGCGCATGTTCGCAGAGCTGGAGCCCGGTTTCGCCGGCACCGATCCGGCGACCGGCCGGCGGCGCGGGCTGAAGTCGGCGATCGCCGCCGTGCGGGGCTGGCGGCGCGACAAGCGGGCCGCGAAGGCCGCGGCCGGCAACTCCGACGACTTGGCGGCCTAGTCTCTACGGGCCTTTGCGCCGAGCGTGAACTGGCTGCGAAATTCCACGCCGAAATGCGCAACAGTTTCACGTTCGGCGCACGGCCGCCTGGGTTTACGCTCGATCCCCTTCGCCGAGCGTGCACTCATGGCGAAATTTTGGCCGATTTCTCGCCCTGAGAACACGTTCGGCGCGATGGCGGCACCACGCCACGCACGTCCTGGGTTTACGCTCGGGAAGGTACGAGGGAAGGTGCGCGATGCTCGAAGCGTTCGGATTCGAAAGTCTGGGTGTAGTCGTCGGCGACATGTTCTTCGTCGATCCGACGCCGCTTGAAGGTCAGGAAACCCCCGAGCGGGGGGTCAGGCTGGAACTCCGCCTCATCGACCGGGCCGCGCCGCAGGGATCGATCTACGCAGGCGTCCCGATCGCCTTCAACCGTCCGGTGTGGCGGGTGGACCTTTTCGGCTCAACCGAGAGCCCGCCGGGCACGCTGGATCGGGCACATCACCATCCCCGTTTCAACGGATGGGAGCCGAGCCGCCGGCATTTCGTTCCAGAGCTGTCAGCCGACCCGTTGACCTGGCTGGCCGATCAGCTGGCCGACCCGGACGCCGTGCTGGCCCGGGCGGGAGTCGATCCCGACCAGGTCACCGACGCCGATCGGAAGGGACTCGCCGCGGCGGCCCCGGAGATCGTCGCAACAGTGAAACGGATGCTCGACGGTGTGCGAGACGGCACGTTGGCCCCGGCCGCCGCGGAGCCGGTTGCCGCAGCCCGCACCGGCTGGCTCTGAGTTACGCTGCGGCGCTATGTAATTCGGGATCTGGGCGATTCGCCGAACTAGCTCGACTTCTTGCCGCCCTTGCGCCCGGCGGCCTTCTTCTGCGACGTGTTACCGCCGCTGCCGCTTCCGCTGCTGCGGCTGCTTTGGCTGCTGCCCGAGCTCTTGCCGCCCCGGCTGGAGGCGCCGGGCGAGTTCGATATCGCGGCCGCCCGGGACTTGCTCATCCCTTTCTTGCGCAGGCCCTCATACTGTTTGTCATTCTTGACGCTGGATCCATGATCTTTCGCCACTTTTGGACTCCTTTACATCCTGCGGCAACGTCGTGCAGGCGGAGTACCCGTTTTCCACCGCGGAGAACAACATCCCGGGAAGTCTTGAGGCTATGGCAGGCTCAGTGTTGATTTCCGAGGGAGGCGCGGCATGACGTATATGGGCAAGCCCTACTACCCGGTGTGGCTGGACAATCTCGCCGACGACGTCACCCTGGAGGCCGCGGCAATGGACGGCACCGCGCATAGCGCGGACGACGTTCGCTCGATCGTGGTCACCGCACGCGAGGTGTATGACAACCAGCAGTTCAACTTTGCCGGTCCGGTTGGCGACTACGGCTTCGTTGAGGACTACTCGACTGAGATCCACGGCGTGCACACCAACGTTGTTGTGTGGGTCACCTTTAACGCCGCGGGGCAGACCCAGCAGGTCGTAGTGAACCACCGGCCACGCAGTGCGCTGCTGTCCTTCTCCCGCTTGATGCTCGAAAAGTTCGCCGGCACACCGCTCGCTAAGCACTGGGAAGGTACGCCATAGGGATCGGCGTCAGGCCGCCACCTTTTCTGCAAGCGCGGCCAACTTGTCATCGAGCTGCCTTGCGGCACCGAGTAACTCGGGGTTGGGCCCCGCGCCCGTGTCCAAGACCATCAGTGACGACGGCTTGACGTAGGTCAGACTGCTGTGGCCGTCCCCCTCGTCGACGAGCAGCACCTCGACCGGGGCAAACAACCCCGCGGTCACGTCGTGGCGCAACATCGTGATCGCGATCAGCGGGTTGCCGAGGATGACGCGTAGCACCTTGCGTTTGATGCCGGCCTTTTCGATCCACGTGCCATGGTCGAGCAGCCCGAACAGCATGAATCCACTTGGCCCGACATGGGGTTCGACCAGCCGTTGATAGGACGGCCAGTCGCCCGCAGCCGTCGCGAAATCATTGATCGGAACCGGCTTTTCGCCGATGTCGGCAAGTAGCGAGGCGACCAGTTCGTCGTAGGTCTTGGCGCTCCCGTAGCGTGCACGCACGCCCTGGAAGGTGATTTCAGATGTGGACATTCTCGGTCTCCGGGGATGGTTCCACGCGCTCGTGCACGTGAGCCGTCGGCGTGCGATCGACCATCAGACTGAGCAGTTCGGGCCGGCTGTAGTGGCCGCTGGCGTCCATCAGGATCTTGCGGGTGTTGATCAATGAGAAGTCGAGGTCGGCCACTACCTCGCCCTCGCCGGAACGCAGCGGCTCGCCCAGGTACTCGCCCTGGGGGCTGATGATCGCCGTGAAGAAGCCACCCGAGATCGGGCCGATCGGCCCGCCCGTGTCGGCCACGATCTGCGCTCGCTGATCGTCATCGATCCATGCGGTCGCGTTGACGACGAAGGCGCCCGATTCGAGCGCGTGGTTGCGCACGCTGATCTCGGCCTGCTGCGCGAACAGGTCACCGCCGAACGATCCGGGAAACATGCCGGAGTGGATCTGCTCGCCGTCCGCGATCAGGGCGTACCGCGCCAGTGGATTGTAGTGCTCCCAACAGGCCAACTGCCCGATTCGCCCGACGGCGCTGTCGACCGCGCGCAGCCCGCTGCCGTCGCCCTGCCCCCAGATCATCCGCTCGTGGTAGGTCGGCGTGGTCTTGCGCCGGCGCTGAATCAGGGTGCCGTCGGCGTCGAACAGCAACTGGGTGTTGTACAGCGAACCGCCGTCACGCTCGTTGACGCCGACGGACACCACCATGTTGGCGCTCCGCGCCGCCGCACCGATCGCGGCGACCGCCGGCGACGGTATCGTCACCGCCTGGTCCATCAATTTCAGTTGTTCCGAACGCATTTCGAATGGGCGCTGGACGAAGGAGAAGTACGGATAATACGGGACTACCGTCTCGGGAAAGGTTGCGAACTGAACGTCCTGGCGGGCCAGCTGTTCGATCTTGCCGACGACCCGGTCGACGGTGCCCTCCCGGCTGTACAGCACGGGGCTGAGTTGCACGGCGGCGGCACGTATTACGGTCATTACAGCTTTCCTGTCCGCCTGTCTTCGCCGATCTTGAGAATCGGGGTCCGGTTTTCCGGTTGAACCCTATCCCACAGGCCGCCCTTGCCCAGCTCTCGTCCCCGCTGGTCTTCGCGCCTTAACCACTCCTCGGCGCTTCTGATCCGATTCGGGTGGATTTGGTCGAGCAGGGCGTAGTCGCGCGTGATGACCTCATGCTTCCACAGATTCCAGAATCCGGTGAAGTTGTCGCGAATGTTCATGGTGCTCTTGTCATTTGGGTCGGCGTTGTATCCGGCGGGCGCCTGTGCCGCGGCGCTCATTGGACCGTTGCTCCAGTACTCGGCCAGGTCGGTGTCGATGTAGCGTGCCGGATGCCCGGTGACCTTCTCGAACGCCGCGGCAAGGTCGGCGTAGCGCACCTGGTCGATTGCGACCTCGAGGTCCATGCCGTTCGCGCGGTCTTGATGGTCGAAAAGCCAGCGAACGTAATATCCGCAGTCCTCGAGCGACACGTGCGGCACTGCGCCCTCGCCGAGCGGAACCCGCCACGTGACGACGCCGTCCTCCACGGTTGGTGTCATCGGTGTCCCGGGTGAGATCACCATTTCGATGTAGGGGCCCGACGTGAAGACCGCCGCACCCATCCGATCGCGATTCGCCTGATTCTGGAACAGGATCCACTCGCCCACGCGGCCCTTGCCGTCGTAGTGGCCGGTGCGGAATCTCGAGTCGTACCCGGACTTCTTGAGGCCGTAGTCGAGGTTTCCGTATACGAAGAATTTGACGCCTTCTTCGATGGCTATCTCGTAGGCGCGGATCGCCCAATACATCTCGGTCTTCTCGCCGGTGTTGAACCCGTCGATGTTGACGAATGCCCCGTCGGCACCGCGGAATCCTTCCCGCAGCACGGCTTCGTCGGCGAACGTGCCTTCCAGGATGGAGACGTTGCCGAGTTCGAGAAGTTCCTTGGCACGCCGGGATGCGGGATCACGGCTGAGGACTCGAACGGAGTACTTCTTGTCGGCGACCAGGGCCCGAACGATCGGGATGCCTTGGGCTCCGGTGCCGCCTATGACAAAGATCTTGGACATGTTGGTGGCCTCCGTTCTCACAGGCGCTCGATGATGGTGGCGTTGGCCATGCCGCCGCCCTCGCACATGGTCTGCAGGCCGTACCGACCGCCGCGCTGCTCGAGCGCGTTGACCAGCGTGGTCATGATGCGGGCGCCGCTGGCGCCGAGCGGGTGGCCGATCGCGATGGCCCCGCCGTTGACGTTGGTCTTGGCCAGGTCCGCTCCGGTGTCGGCCGCCCATGCGAGCACGACGGGCGCGAACGCCTCGTTGACCTCGAACAGGTCGATCTCGGCCAGCGTCAGCCCGGCGCGGTGCAGCACCTTTTCGGTGGCGGGGATGACGCCGGTCAGCATGTAGAGCGGATCCGAGCCGACCACGGTCGTGGTGTGGATCCGGGCCAGCGGGCGCAGGCCCAGCTTGGCGGCGACGTCGCTCGTGGTGATCAGCACTGCGGCGCTGCCGTCCGAGAGCGGCGACGAGTTGCCGGCCGTGATCGACCAATTGATCTGCGGGAAGCGCTCTTTCGCGGCCTCGCTGTAGAACGACGGCTGCAACGTGGCCAGAGTTTCGACGGTGGTGGCGGGCCTGATGATCTCGTCGGTTTCCAGTCCGGCGATTCCGATCAGCTCGTTGTCGAAGAGGCCGTCCTTGGTTGCGCGGGCGGCCTTTTCGTGGCTGGATGCGGAGAACTCGTCGAGCTGGGTGCGCGAAAAGCCCCACTTTGCGGCGATCAGCTCGGCGCTGATGCCCTGCGGCACCAGGCCGTCGGGGTAGCGCGCCGACATGTCGTTGCCGAACGGGTTGCTGCCCGGCAACACCGAGGTGCCCATCGGCACGCGCGACATCGATTCCACGCCACCGGCGACGACGATGTCGTAGGCGCCGGCGAGCACGCCCTGGGCGGCGAAGCTGATGGCCTGCTGGCTGCTGCCGCACTGGCGGTCGACCGTGGTACCGGGGACCGACTCCGGGAACCCGGCGCCCAGCAGCGCGTTGCGCGCGATGTTGACCGCCTGGTCGCCGACCTGGGTCACGGCGCCGGCGATGACGTCGTCCACCTGCGCCGGGTCCACGCCGGTGCGCGCCACCAGTTCACGCAGGCTGTGCGCCAGCAGGTCGGCAGGCAGCACATCGTGCAACGCGCCGCTGGCCTTGCCCTTCCCGACGGGGGTGCGGACGGCGCCGACGATGACGGCGTCGCGGCCCTGGTAACTGGTCATGGCTCCTCCTTGAGTCCAGAATCTGGAGTCCGAAGCTAGGTATTGCTAGCTGTACCTAGGTAAACATCTGGGTATAGTAAAAGCAACCCAGACCGAGAGGTGATTTGCATGACATTCCTGCAGGGGGTGCTGGCCGACCGCGACAAATGGTCGCCGGTGGGAGAGTGCTCCATCGAGAAGACGATGGCGGTGCTCGGCACCAAGTCGGCGATGCTCATCATGCGCGAGGCGTACTACGGCACCACCCGGTTCGACGACTTCGCGCGCCGGGTCGGCATCACCAAGGCGGCCACCTCGGCGCGGCTGGCCGAACTGGTCGACCTCGGGCTGCTGACGCGGCGGCCCTACCGCGAGCCGGGACAGCGCGGCCGCGACGAGTACGTGCTCACCGAGGCGGGAATCGATTTCATGCCGGTGATCTGGGCGATGTTCGAGTGGGGTAGGCACCACCTCCCCGGACGCAACCGCCTGCGGCTGATTCACCAGGGCTGCGGGGCAGAGGCAAGCGTGGAAATCCGTTGCGCCGCCGGGCATCCAGTGCCGCCCGAGGAGCTCGGCATGCGGTTGGCTAGGTCTACTGGCTAGGTCTGGTTGAGCACCACCAGCAGCCGCCGGGCCGCCGCGACACGGCGAACGGCAGGACCGGACAGGCTGTCCAGCGCGCATTCGGGATCGGCCGGCGGCCCCAGGTGACCACAGCCACGCGGGCAGTGGGCAATCGCCTCCGCCAGATCCGAGAAGGCGAGCAGCACGTCGTCGGGCTGGATGTGGGCCAACCCGAACGAACGGATCCCCGGCGTGTCGATCACCCAGCCGGAGCCCTCTAAAGGCAGCGCCACCGACTGCGTCGAGGTGTGCCGCCCCCTGCCGATATCGGTGACCTCGCCGACGGCCCGATCCGCCTCGGGCACAAGGCGATTCACCAGCGTCGACTTGCCTACCCCGGAATGCCCGAGCAGCACCGTGATCTTGCCGGCGAGCAGGTCCGCGACCGCGAGCAGGGGATCGTCGCGGCCCGCGGCGACCACCGTCAGGTCCAGGTCCACGAACTGCCGCTCGAACGGCTCCGGCGGCGCCAGGTCGGTCTTGGTCACGCAGAGGATCGGCGCCAGCCCGCCGGCGTAGGCGGCGATCAGCGTCCGGTCGACCAGACCGGTGCGTGGCGGCGGGTCCGCCATCGCCACCACGATCAGCAGTTGGTCCGCGTTGGCGACCACCACTCGCTCGGTGGGATCGGTGTCATCGGCGGTGCGCCGCAACACCGTTCGCCGCTCGCTGCGGCGCACGATGCGGGCCAGGGTGTCCGGCCGCCCGGACAGGTCGCCGACCAAATCGACATCGTCGCCGACGACGATCGGCGTGCGACCCAGCTCGCGGGCCCGCATGGCGGTGACCCGGCGTTCGGGGCTGCCGCCCAGCACACATCCCCAGCGGCCGCGGTCGACGCTGACCACCATCGCGGCCTCGGCATCGGCGTGCCGTGGACGAGTCTTGGTCCGGGGTCGCGATCCCCGGCCGGACCGGACTTTGACGTCGGACTCGTCGTAGTCGCCGGGCCTCAACCGCTGGAACCCTCGAGCATGCGCGCCCACAGCCGCGGGAACTCCGGCAATGTCTTTGTCGTGGCGCCGATGTCGTCCACCTGAACTCCGGCGACCCGCAACCCGATGATCGCGCCGGCCATCGCCATGCGGTGATCGGCGTAGGCACGCCAGGTGCCGGCCCGCAGCGGCGTCGCGGTGATCACCAGACCGTCGGGGGTTTCGGCGCAGTTGCCGCCGAGGCGGTTGATCTCGGCGCTCAGCGCGGCGAGCCGATCCGTCTCGTGCCCGCGCAAATGGGCGATGCCGGAGAGGCGTGACACCGAGCCCGGGTTCGCCAGCGCCGCCAGTGCGGCCACCGATGGTGTCAGCTCGCCCACGGCCCGCAGGTCGACGTCCAACCCGTCGTAACCCGAGGAGCCCCGCACCTCTAGGTATGAATCAGTTTGGGTGACAACGGCATTCAGCTTCGCGAAGACGTCTAGGAGGTCGTCGGCGGGTTGCACGCTGTGCGCGGGCCAGCCGGTGATGCGCACCGTTCCGCCGCTGACCACGGCGGCGGCCAGGAACGCGACGGCGTTCGTCAGGTCGGGTTCGACGTCCCAGTGCCGGGCCGCGACCGCGCCGGCGCGCACCCGCCAGCGGTTCGTGACCGAGTCGTCGACGTCGACGCCGGCCTGCCGCAGCATCTGCACGGTCATCGCGATGTGTGGCGCCGAGGGCAGCGCCGACCCGGTGTGCTGGACGGTCAGGCCGTCGGTGAACGACGCGGCGCACAACAGCAGGCCCGACACGAACTGCGATGACGCCGAGGCGTCGATCGCGACGGTGCCGCCGGCGACCGATCCGGTGCCCTGCACCCGGAAGGGCAGGCCGGTGCCGTCGATCCGCACGCCCAGACCGCGGAGCGCGTCCAGCAGGGGCGCGATAGGCCGGACCCGGGCTTGCTCGTCGCCGTCGAAATCCACCGGCGAGTCGGCCAGCGCAGCCAACGGCGGAACGAACCGCAGGACCGTGCCCGCCAGGCCGCAGTCCACCCGGGCGCCCGGGCCCGGGGCGATGCGGCCGCCGACGGTCAGTTCGGAACCGGCCCCCTCGACAGACAAACCAAGGGTCCGCAGCGCCCCGATCATCAGGTCGGTATCGCGGCTGCGCAGGGCGCCCCCGATGGTCGACGAGCCTTGGTCCTGTGCGGCCGCGAGCCCCGCCAGCAGCAGCGCCCGGTTGGTCTGTGACTTCGAGCCGGGCACCGTCACGGTCGCGTGCACCGGCGCCTTCGCCTCGGGGGCCGTCCAGGTCGTCACTGGTACATCATCGCTTGTGACCGCGTTCTGCCACCATGGGTGGTATGTGCGGACGGTTTGCGGTCACGACGGATCCGGCCAAGCTGGCCGAGAAGATCAAGGCGATCGACGAGGCCACGGGCGCGGCGCCCGATGCTAAGACGCCCGATGCAAAGGCGTCCGATGTAAAGACGCCCGATGTTGGCAGGCCCAACTACAACGTGGCGCCCACCTCAACGATCGCCACGGTCGTCACCCGCCACAGCGAGCCCGACGACGAACCGACCCGGCGCGTCCGGCTCATGCGGTGGGGGTTGATCCCGCCATGGGTCAAGGCCGGTCCCGACGGCGCGCCAGAGAACAAGGGCCCGCTGCTGATCAACGCCCGGGCCGACAAGGTCACCACCTCGCCCGCGTTTCGCGGTTCGGCCAAGGGCAAGCGCTGCCTGGTGCCGATGGACGGCTATTACGAGTGGCGCGTGAACGCTGATACTCCGGGCGGAAAGAAGTCGAGCAAGACGCCGTTCTACATGTACCGCAGCGACGGGGAGCCGCTGTTCGCTGCGGGCCTGTGGTCGGTGTGGAAACCCGCGAAAGACGCTGCGCCGCTGCTGAGTTGCACGATCATCACCACCGACGCCGTCGGCGAGCTCGCCGAGATCCACGACCGGATGCCGTTGATGCTCGCTCCAGCGGACTGGGACGCCTGGCTAAATCCCGATGCCGCCCTTGATCCCGAATTCCTCACCCGCCCGCCGGATGCCGGCGACATTGAGCTGCGTCAGGTGTCCACGCTGGTCAACAACGTTCGGAACAACGGCCCCGAGCTGCTCGCGCCGGCCGATCCGGAATCTGGGCAGCCGATCCTGCTATAGCGGCGCGCTATGCCGCGTCGTGGTCATCGGCGGCGTGGTCATCGGCGTCGTGGTCATCGGCGTCGACGTTGTGCAGGAGTTTTTCGGGGTGCCAGTAGGTGTTGGTTCGTGGTTGGCCCC